>JADGBN010000064.1 GCA_015231435.1 Gammaproteobacteria bacterium | reverse complement strand
TCCAGTGGTGGCCGTTATCGCTGCTGTGGCTCTGGTAGAGAACCATTCGCTGCTCTTCACGGCTATTGCTGCGCATCATTCCGAGCAGGCTTCCGTCATTTAGTTGCAGCAGGTGCGGTTCATCCAGATTGATCCCTTCAATGGCGTGGCGGTTGGCAACGGTTCCGGTTAGTTGCCAGCTGCGACCATCATCGCTGGACTCACAACAGGCAATCACCGCTTCGCCACTCACCACGCCTTTACCAAGATAACGTATGACGCCATCATCGCAAACAGTGCCGCCGTGTGGTGCTGATAAGGGGATTGGAATGAGTGCTCCCCAGCTTCTGCCGCCATCTTCCGAGCGGCGCACAAAACTGCCGAGATAGCGCGCTTTTTGCGCGGGGGTGATGCGGTTGATTATCGCCTGCCAGCGTTGCCGCTCTGAGGCTTCGAGCCAGGGTTTAATGTTGGCGAAGCGCTCGGCAAAGGCGATGGAGGAGAAGAAGAAGAGTAGCAGCGCTCCTTCAGGGGTTTCAATTAATCCCGGGTCGCGATCATCAAATGGCGTGTGGTTGATGATTTCGGGTTGGCTCCAGCTCGCCCCCTCATCGTTACTGCGAATGATGACGGTTTTACCAAAGGGGCAGACATGGTAGTGCCGATCTCCAGAGAAGAGGGCGATGAGTTCGCCATTACGGCGGCGGCAGAGGGATGGCCAGCCGCAAAAGTGGTGTGGATCGTGATAGATAACGGACTCATGAATTATCTTTGCCGAGGCGGTCATCGTGGTTTCTCCAGAGATTATGAGAGGAGCAGCGAGCTGCCAGAGCCGAGCAGAACAATGCCAATGGTGCGGCGGAAGAAGAGGGGGCTTGCGTTGCTGTGAATGCGTCCGCCGAGGTAGAGGGCGATAACCATCAGCGGAAAGGCCAACAGCAACAGCAGCATCGTCTCTTGGTTGTAAACGCCGGTAAGGGTGTAGCCAATAATCCGGCTGCTGCCATCAAGTAAAAAAATGGTCGCTACTGTGGCACGAAAAGGGAGTTTGCCAAGGCCGCGAAGTCGCAGATAGATCACATAAAAGGGGCCGCCGGTACCAAAGAGGGTTCCCACCATGCCACCCAATAAACCAGCGGGAACGACCCAGAAACGTGATCCCGCCCCGGGGTTTGCACTGCTTAAACTATAAATTGCGTAGAGCAGTACAAAGCCGCCGAGAAATTTGCGTAACAGCAGCGGATCAAGCAGGTGAAAGAGATAGAGGGCGGTGACGACGCCGGTAATGGTAAAGGGGAGTAGGGTAAATATTTCGCGCCAGACCACCGCCTGGCGATGGTGCAGACCGTGAAACAGGGAGGCGGTATAGTCGAGAAGACCGATAAGCGGCACGACAAGTGTCACCGGTAACAGCAGTGCCAGCAGGGGGATGGCGATAAGCCCAGAGCCAAAACCGGTGATACCGCGCACCAGATAGGCGATAATGACAATAAGCAGCGCCAGCAGCAGTTCCGAAGTCGGGAGTAGCGCGAGGGTTGGCAGTGAGAGCGAGGCGGTTAGAGTAGTCACAAGAGGGCTATTGTAACCGCGAAGCATGGTTAAGGTGATTAGCGTGAGGGATTAAATTAATGGCAATAGGAGCCGATGTCGGGCAGCTTCTTGGGCAGCTTAACGGACAGCAGCAGATGCTCAATCAACTGGTCGAGGCGATTCCTGAGGCTGCCTGTTACACCTCGTGGATTTCGGCAAAACCGCCGATTGCCTGGTTGTTGGGACGTGCTGTCTATGTTGAAACTTGGTGGCTGCGTGAGCGCCTGCAGGGGGATGACTCTCTGACGGCGCCCGTTGCTGCCATCTTTGCCACAGAACGCGCGACCGAGAGCGCGGCGTGGCAAAGGCTGCCGCCGCGAGACCATCTACTTAACTGGGCAAGTCAGCTTCAGGAGGAGAATCTGACGCGACTGGCGAATGCGAAACTTCTCCCCGAGGATGCGTTATTAAATCCTAAGGCGAATCCCTTGCCGCTGCTGGTGCTAATTCTTCATAGTTATGCCGAAATATATGAGGCGATTCTCGCCCAGATGAGTGCACGACAGCAGCAGTCGGGGGGTTATCAGGTGGTGCAGCGGTTAACGGCGCTTCCCCCTTCTGACGATCATGGCGATCAACTTGGGGGCCATTTTCGCATCGGTGCCCGTGATGATCTGTTCGCCCGTGATAGCGAATTGCCACCCCAAATGGTGGAGTTAAGCAGCTTTCGTATCGATAAACAGGCCGTTAGTAACGGTGCTTGGCTCACCTTTATGCAGCAGGGGGGATATGAAGATCCCACTTTTTGGAGTGAGGCGGGTTGGCAGTGGCGTCAGCGAACGCAGATCGCCATGCCTCAGGAGTGGCAGCAGGATAGTCGTGGTGAGTGGTATGGCGTTGGCTTAAATGGCGGTTTTGATCTCATTGCCAGTGATGCGGTTTGCGGTATTAGCCGTTATGAGGCGGAAGCCTATGCCCGTTGGGTCGCCACGCAAGGGGAGTTATGGCAAGGGGCGGTTATTCAGCATGAGTTTCAGTGGGAGGTCGCCCTGCGTGCCAGAGTGATTAGCCGTTATGGGCAGGTTTGGGAGTGGTGCGCCAACCCCTTTGAACCCTACAGTGGCTATCAACCCCCCGCCGATCCACTGGCGGCAGAGGATTATGTGGCAGATCACTTTCCGCTGCGCGGGGGTTCGCTGCATACTCAGCGAATCTTGCGGCGCCTTACTTATCGCAGCCATGCCAGCGCCGCCGAGCGGCACCGTTTTAGTGGGGTGCGTCTAGTCTTTCCCCCGTCAGATATGCCTTGGCATCACCAGTAGAGGAGTGCAGTCAGATGAATAATGAGTCCACCGCAATGGATACGGCGATCACCCTTATCGATGTTCACTATACCCGACCGCAGTTAGTCGGCTGTTATCTGTTGCAACAGGGGGATGAGGTCGCGGTGATCGAGACCGGAACCGCGCCGGCGCTCGCTTATGTCGATGCGGCGCTGCGGCAGCGCGGCATTAGTGACAGTCAAGTGCGCTATGTGATTCCGACCCATGTGCATCTGGATCATGCGGGTGCCAGTGGTCAGATGATGCAGCGCTTTAGCGAGGCGACGCTGCTGGCGCATCCGCGTGGCGCCCGACATCTGATTGATCCACAAAAATTGATTGAGGGCACTATCGCGGTTTATGGCGAAGCGAACTTTTCCCGTATCTATGGCGAGTTACTGCCGGTTGCGGCGACACGGGTGCGGGAGATTAGCGATGGTGAGTGTTATGACCTTGGTGGGCGAACGCTGCAGGTTTTTGACACACCGGGTCATGCCCGCCACCATTTTGTCGTTTGGGATGCGCAGAGTCGGGGGATTTTCAGCGGTGATATCTTTGGTCTGGGGTATCCTGAACTGCGTCGCGCCGGGGCGCAGATGGTGATTCTCCCGTCAACACCGGTGCAGTTTGAGCCGCAGGTGTGGCATCAGACGCTGGATCGGCTGCTGACATTAGCGCCGCAGCGGATCTATCTGACTCATTTTGGCATGGCAGAGTCGCCTGCGGCGCTGGTGGCGCAGCTGCACCAGCAACTGGATGATTATGTGGAATTGGCAGAGGCAGATCAGAGTGAGGCGGAACTATTGCAGGTACTGCTTGATTATCAGTGGCAGCGTGCCACAGCAATGGGTTTTACCTTTGATAAGGCAGCGTTTTCAGCACTCTTTAAGTTTGATATGGGGCTCTGTGCACAGGGGTTACGGGTCTGGAGAGAGCGCCAACGCTAATGAATTTCTGCAGGGCAGGTCTACTGCATTTTCTTCTCTCTGTCGGGTTACTGTTTGGCAACATGGCAGCGGCGGTAGAGTGTCCTCTGCCTGCCGGAGATACCCCTCCCTTTGGTGCTGATAGCAGTTTTCCTGAACCTCGGGTGGCACTGGTGATTGGCAACAGTGCCTATGAAGGGGCGTTGTCGCCCCTGCCCAATGCGGCAAATGATGCCCTTGATCTCACCCGCCTGCTGCGGCGTTTGGGGTTTACGGTGATCTGTGCGCTCAATGTGCAGCGTCAGGAGCTGCTGCAACAGCTGCAGGTGCTACAGCGGCTGACGGATCAGCAGCGCAGTGATGCGGTGTCGCTGCTCTTTTATGCAGGTCATGGGGCGCAAATTGCATCGGAAAACTATCTCATTCCGCTGCAGGCAGATCTCTCGCAGCCGGATAAGCTGGAGCGTGAGGCGGTCAATCTGAATCAAATTTTACAACTCATGAGCAATGGGCGAAATCGTGAAGGATCGCGCTTTGTCATTCTCGATGCTTGCCGCGATAACCCCTTAGGGCCGGGTTGGGGTAAACCGCAGGCGAGCTTCTCATCGCGCGGTCTCTATTGGGTGTTTGGTACCGGATATGATCGCTACGCCTGGGATGGTGGCGGTCGTAACGGCCTCTTTACCCGTGAACTGTTAAACCATATTCCGACGGCTGGTGCGACCTTTGAACAGGTGATGAAGCGGGTGACCGCTGCGGTCGATTTTGCCAGCGGCGGGGTGCAGGTGCCGGAGTCCGGGGGATCGCTAATTCGTGACTTCTACTTTATTCCCGGCGAGGCGGTTACGATTTTGACCCCTTACCCCGAGGCGAGTGGCTGGCAACCGCTGCTACCGCTGCTGCTGGTTCTTGTTGCCCTGTTACTGCTCTCTCTGTTGTGGTTCTGGCGCCGCCGACAGGCCGCGAGAGGTCATGCGGCCTTACCACACTGCGCCTTTCCGCCACCTTTATGGGTTGTGCATCGCCAACGTCTCTTCTTTGGACTCTTTCTCTTGCTGCTGCTAGGGTTGATTCTCTTCCCTTGGCAACGCTCCTTCACCCACTTTACCAATGCAGAGCGAGGCGTAAATGATCGACCATTAAGTGATAGCGAAGGCACAACCGTGGCAGAGCGTCAGCATCGCTCTTTTATACAGTCACTGGCCGTTTGTCAGTTGCGGTTACAGGCGAACCGCCTCTTTACCCCGGAAAATGAGAGTGCCGCCACCTGTCTAGCAGGGTTAACGGCAGCTTATCCGGTGGCTGATTTAACCTTGGAAGAGATAACTGCGGTGGCACAGTTGCAACAGCAGTTGGCGCAGCAGCAACAGCAGCAGATTGAGGCGTTCATCGCCGCCGACGCACTCACGGCGGCACAACAGGGGATAGAGCAGCTGGCGGCCTTTAGCCCGCAGAGTCCGCTACTGCCACTATTGCGACAGCGTTGGGACGAACGTTATCGCCTGACAGGCCTGCTGTTACCGGTGCAAGGGGGCTGTTTTCAGATGGGTAGCGCCCTTTATGACAGCGATCGGCGCGACGATGAGAGCCCGACGCAGATCTGTGTTGAGGATTTTCACCTTGGCCAGTATGAGGTGACCGTGGGACAGTGGCGGCAGTTAATGGAGGAGAACCCTTCTCGCTACCACTATAGCGACGCGCTGCCGGTGGAGGGGGTCTCCTGGCAGCAGGCGCAGACTTTTATTAAGCGCTTGAATGCGAAAACTGGGCTTCATTACCGTCTGCCGAGTGAGGCCGAGTGGGAGTACGCCTGTCGCAGTGGGGGGCGCGAGGAGAAATTTTGTGGCGGCAATGGTGCGGCGTCGCTGGCATGGTATGCCGCGAACAGTGGTGATGAACCGCATCCGGTGGCGCAGCGCAGCGCCAACGGTTTAGGTTTTTTTGATATGAGCGGCAATGTCTGGGAGTGGAGCTGTTCGCGCTATCAAGCCGATTATGGTGATGCGGTGCGCTGTCAGGTGACGGGAGATGACCCGCGTGTCTATCGTGGTGGGGCGTGGAACCTGCAGGCGTCGCGCAGTCGGGCAGCATACCGAGGTAAATCACCTCCCGATCGCCCTTTAAGTGGTGTTGGTTTTCGTCTTGCGCGTTAAAATGGCACCGTTACTTTTTCACTTTGGACATATTTCATGTTAAAGCGGCTGCTTAATAATCATGTGATGGCTAATCTCACCTTTCTGCTGGTGTTAACCATGGGGTTGAACGCCTATATCAACTTGCCACGACAGCAAGATCCCGAGGTGAATTTTAACTGGATTGATATTTCGACCTATTGGCCCGGCGCCTCGGCGGAGGATGTCGAGAAGCTGGTGACTGATCCGCTGGAGGATGCGCTGGCAACTATCGCCGATGTGCGTTTTGTTGCGAGCAACAGCCGTGAGGGTTTCTCTAGCATGCTGGTCCGTTTTAACGACATAAGTAGCGATGTTTTTGATAAACGGGTGAATGATCTGCGACGTGAGCTGCAGAACAAGATGGCAGAGCTTCCCGATGATGTGCTTGACCCGCGGGTGACAGAGATCACCACCGGCAACGCCTTTCCGACGGCGATGCTCATTGTCACTGCTGCGGCCTATGACGAAAACCTGCGCCAGCAGACCTACCATATTACCCGTGATATTGAACGTCTGCCCGGTGTCAGTAGTGTGACCCGACTCGGCCTGACAGAGCCGGAGTTGCAGCTGCGGCTGCAGCCGCAACAGTTAACGGCGCTTGGGATCTCACCGATTGAGGTTGCCAATACCGTGGCGGCCAATTTTCGTGATGTGGCGGCAGGTACGACACGGCAACCGGGGGAGAGTTGGCTGGAGCGAATGTTGGGTACCAGCGCTGATCCGCAGGTCATGGCGGCTATGCCGCTGCTGCGCCAGCAGGGGGGTGAGATCCCGCTTGGCGAGGTAGCAGAAGTGGCACGGGGGCGCTCAACAGCAAAGCAGATGGTCAGTTTTAATGGTCAGGCGGCGATACTGTTGGGGGTGACCAAAAAGGGGCAGACCAATATTCTTGATCTGTTACAGCAGGTGAATAGTTATGTTGCCGATCGCAACCGTTTAAGTGCCGCCACCGGGGTGAATTTGGTCTTGGCGGATGATCAAACCCTGCCGACTCGTCACTCCATCGACATTATGCAGAATAATGCGATGATCGGACTGCTGATGGTGGTTTTGGTCACCTGGGTATTTCTCGGCACCCGTATGTCACTACTGGTCTCCGTCGGCATCCCCTTTATTTTGGCAGCGACCTTCTGGGTTTTGGCGGCTATCGGACAGACGCTTAATCAATCGGTGCTGTTGGGGGTGGTGATTGCCCTGGGAATGTTGGTGGATGATGCAGTGGTGGTCGCCGAGGCGGTCTATTACCGCCTACAACGCGGCATGGAAAGCCTGCAGGCGGCGATAGACTCTTTGCAGGAGGTTTTTGCCCCTATCACCTCGGCGGTACTCCCCACGATGGCCGCCTTTTTACCCCTGATGCTCCTGCCGGGTATTCTCGGCAAGTTTATGATGGTGATTCCTCTGGTCGTCACCCTATCGCTGGCGGTTTCGCTTATTGAGGCGTACTGGATGTTGCCAGCCCATATTATTGCTACGGGTCGTTCATCGTCACCGCAGTTGCCAGCCAATGTTGTGGGACGGCAAAAAGATTGGCGTTGGCGCATGAATCATACGATTCGTGTCAACTATACGCGGCTGCTGGTGAAGGCCCTGCGCTGGCCGCGTCTCACCCTGTTGGCTGCCGCACTGATGTTTGTCGCAGCGCTGGGGGCGATGGCGGGCGGGATGATTAAGATGGATTTTTTTGCCGCAGATCCACTGCGCCTTTTTTATATTAGCATTGATATGCCCCCCGCCTCGCCGTTGGCGACCACTCTGCAAAAAGCCGAGGCGGTGGAGAAGGTCGTTAAAAGCTGTCTTCAGGAGGGGGAGGCGCGTGCGGTGGTGAGTTACTCAGGGTTGATGTTTACCGAAACTGCCCCCTATATTGGCGATAATTACGGGCAGATTATGGTGAGTCTCTATCCGCAAACGGCGGATATGCGTAGTGTCGATGCGGTGATGGACGCGATGCGCAGTGAGGTGTTAGCTACTGCGGGGGTGAATAACATCTCCTTTGTTCGCCTCGCCGGTGGGCCACCCGTCGAAAAGGCGATTAAGATTAAGCTGCGCGGTACCGACTATGCCACTTTAGCGCGTGCCACCGCTGATATGAAGCAGTTAATGCAGGAGGTGGCAGGGGTAAAAGATATTAGTGACGACATCACCCCCGGACGCATGGAGTTGCAACTGCGCCCCGATCACGATGCGATTCGTCGTCTCGGACTTCGCAGTGACGAGGTGACGCGCGCCCTGCGCCTACTGCACGATGGCGAGGCGGTTGCCAGTCTACAGGTGGCGGGGGAGAAGGTGGATGTGCGGGTGATGGGAGTAGAACAGGATCATCTCGATGTGATGGCGCTGTTGCAAACGACCCTGCCGCTGCCGACGGGGGGGCTGGTGCCCCTTGCGGCGCTGGTGAAGGCGGAGCAGGTTGCGGGCTTGGGGAGTATTCGCCACTACAACTTTCGTCGCGCCATTACCGTCGAGGCTGATATTGATAAAAATATCACCGATGCGGTAAAGGCAAACCGTGCCGTTACTGATTTGTGGTCGCAGCGTTACAGTGCGCTATATCCAACGATTACCCTTGATACCACGGGTATTCTTGATGATATTAATGAGGCACTAGGGGAGATGCTGGCGCTCTTTATCATGGGTGTCGGGATGATCTATCTAATTCTGGGAACGCAGTTTCGCAGCTATTTTCAGCCACTGATAATTCTCTCAACCCTGCCGCTGGCTTTTACCGGTGTGGTGCTGGGGCTGTTAATATCGCAGCACCCGTTGAGTCTATTTACCCTCTATGGGGTGATCGCTTTGGCAGGTATTTCGGTGAATTCCGCAATTGTGCTGATTAGTGCGGCAAATGATCGACTGGCAGAGGGGATGAGTCTGCTGCATGCGACGCTCTATGCGTCACGGCGGCGCGTTATTCCGATTTTAATTACCTCATTAACCACGGTGGCGGGACTCTTCTCCCTAGCGATTGGTTTGGGGGGTAAATCGTTGGTCTGGGGGCCAGTTGCGACAGCCATTGTGTGGGGTTTGGCGTTCTCAACGCTGCTAACGCTCTTTGTCATTCCGCTTATCTATCGGATGGGGATGGGGCGAAGCGAGCGATTGCAGGTCAGATCATCTGTCACTTTAACCCGAAAAATGGAGTAACCCGTGCAAGGATTTTATGGACTACTGATCACCCTGTCGATATTTGTCATACCGCTCTGGCTGATACTGCACTATCGCAGCAAGAGTATCGCGGAGCGTCACGGCGTGCCTGAGGCGGAGATTAACCGTCTTGAACAGCTTGAGTTACGTATTGAAAAGCTGATGCAGCGGGCAGAACATCTTGAGCAGATCCTCGACGAAGAGCGTCCAGGGTGGCGCGACACGCTGCGAGATAAGAACTGATGAAACCGCTGAAAATTTTTCGTAACACCCACCGCGGATTGCTCTTTGGGATCTGTGCCGGAATTGCCGATTATCTTGAGGTGAGTATTGTCAAGGTGCGTCTGGCGGCGGTGCTAACCCAGCTTGTTTTCCCCCTAACCTGGCTTCTCTATTTAGGGCTGATTTTTCTGCTTCCCAAAGCGACATCGGTGTTTAACGGGAGGGTGGAAGGGGGTGACCCGAATCAAGAGCTCAGCCTGCGGCAACTATTCCGGCAACGCACGACCGATCTGGCGGCGTTAGAATGTGACTTGCAGCAGCGGATAACGACGCTGGAGGCTTTTGTCACCTCAGATCGTTTTGAGATGGAGATGCAAATTGGTGCCATGAAACGTGGCAAGCGTAATTAAAGGTGTCGTGAAGATGATAAAAAGAAAATATCTGCCGTTGGTTAACTCACTGTTAATGTCGCTAGTGATGGTCTTGATAATGACCGGGGTGATTACCGCCGTCAACACCGGGTTTTCTACCGGCTATTTGCATCGATGGGCAACCGCAGCGCTAATTGCCTGGCCTGTCGCCTTTACGGTAATTCTGTTGGTAGGAAAACGTGTGGCGGCGTTGGCTAACCGTATTTGCAGTGCGTAGCTGCGTCAACACGCTAATGTTATTCTGCTTGCCCCAAAAGAGGTTAAGCAGGAAGGAGTGGTTATGAATGCAACGCTGTTAGTCGCCCACGGTAGTCGGCGCGAAGCATCCAATGAAGAGGTACGGCAGATGGCGGTGCAATTGGCGAGTTACCTCCCTTTGGATGAGGTTGTGGCCGTCGCCTTTTTAGAGATGGGAGAACCGAATATTCCCGCGACGATTGCCGCTGCAGTCGCCAAAGGGGCAACTCAACTGACCGTTATTCCCTATTTTCTTGCCGCTGGTGCCCATGTGGTGAAAGATATTCCAGCCATTCTCGCGACGGCTAGCGACCAGTTTCCCAAGGTCACTATTAAGTTAGTGCCACATATTGGTGCCGCTGCCCTCATGCCGCAGTTAATTGCCGACGCTTTGCAAAGTCATCAAGAAAACGCCAGCCAATTGCGCAAACCCCCGCGATGATTTTGGCTATAACGACAAGAGAAAAAATACTGACAGAAAGGTTGCAGCAGTAATGCAACCAAGTGTAGCAAACCCGCAAGCGGTTATTCTTGTTCATGGTCTCTGGATGACGGGGCTGGAGATGGCGCTGTTACAGTTTCGCCTTAAGCGAGCGGGTTTTCGTCTCTATCGTTTTCACTACCGAACCGTTTTGCACAGCCCCGAACAGAGTGTCGAACGTTTGGATGCGTTTGTTAATCGGGTCGCAGAACCGGTTTGCCATATCGTTGCGCATAGTCTGGGTGGGTTAATTGTTCATCATTGGCTGCAGAACTGCGTAACAGAGAAAGTCGCTAGAGTCGTGACGCTGGGGACGCCACATTTGGGTAGTGAGGCTGCACGGCGGCTCTCGCGGTTACCACTGCTGGGTTCTCTGTTGGGGAAGAGCAGGGCGCTTCTGTGCAGCGGTCTCTCCTGCTGGAGGGGGGGCGTAGACGCTGCGGTGATCGCTGGCACGCGACCGGTCGGCTTGGGGTGGTGGCTGCTGCCCGCCGCGACGCTTAGTGACGGCGTGGTCACTGTTGCCGAAACTCGTATTCAAGGGGTGGCACATCATGCGGTTGTTTATACCAACCACTTTGGGTTGCTGCTTAACCGCGAGGTGGCGGAAAAAACCGTTTTATTTCTGCGGCGCGGGAGGTTCTGAGTTTCGTAGCGGGATAAGCGCCGCAAGTCGTTAGGTGAGTATGGGATATTTTCAGTCAAGGGTTATCCCGAACTGGCAACATTGGGGCGAGCTAAGTATAATTGCCGATAAGCGAATCCTCCTGAGATACGCACGCTCCCCCTCTCTTTGTTTGATGTGGTTACTCATGAATAGATACCCAAAATCATTGGCAATGCTGGCAGGCGGTAAAGGAGTAAACACCCATGAGCTTAGCGAGACTCCGTAATGGGGGTGAACGCATAAAGCGACCCTTTGTTGCAGCAACCCGGCGTTATTAAGCGTGACCGAGAGATCTTCGAAGGCGAAGTTTGAGGTGACGCTGGTGCTATTACCGCCTGTGTGGTTGTCTGCGGGGCGCACGGGTGTGCAGCTAGATTGGTTTGAAAAGGCGGGGTTACGTCTGGTTGCGGTTAAAATGGTTGCACTTGGCAACTTGCAGTTAACCCATTTTTTCGCTGAACGTCTGCATGAGGATGAATTGGCACAACGCTTAGAACGGTTAAGTGATCAACCGCTTCTGGTGCTGGCGCTTCATGGCGCAGCTGCCGTTTCATATGGCTGTGAATGGTTAGCGTTATACCGTAGTGAGGCGGTTTATGCGTCGCCCTCAGCAGCGGAGGCAGCGCGTGATCTGGCTTTCTTTTTTAAGCCGCGCGAACTTTTTTTTAATCCATGACTGTCAGTTAGTCACACTTAATGTTGGTAACGCCCTAGTATGACCCTCTCCCTGTTGGGACTTAATCGCGAAGATCTGCAGCAGCTTTTTATCCAGTGGGGTGAGAAGCCGTTTCGTGCTGCACAGGTGATGAAGTGGATCTACCATGTTGGTCTGCGCGACTATCATATGATGACCGATATTAGTAAAGTGTTGCGTCAGCGCCTGGCGGATGAGACCAATATGGATCTGCCTCAGGTGGTGGCGGATCACCCCTCACGGGATGGCAGCCGCAAATGGTTGTTGCGACTGGAAGATGGTAACAGTATCGAGATGGTCTTTATTCCCGAGAGTGATCGGGGCACGCTATGTATCTCTTCGCAGGTCGGCTGTACCTTGGCCTGCAGCTTCTGTTCGACTGCACGACAAGGGTTTAACCGCAATCTGACGACCGCAGAGATGATCGGTCAGATCCTCCTTGCTGCTCATCTGTTGGGTATACCTAAAAATCAGGGCGATCGGGTGATTACCAACGTCGTTCTGATGGGCATGGGCGAACCGCTGCTCAATTTTGCGGCGGTCGTTAAAGCCGTCGCGATTATGCTCGATGACTATGCCTTTGGTATTTCCAAAAGGCGTGTCACCATTAGCTCTGCAGGGGTGGTGCCGGCGATTGAACAGCTTAAGCAGGTGACGGATGTCAGTCTTGCGATATCGTTGCACGCCACTACAGATCTCCTGCGCGATCAGTTAGTACCCTTAAATCAGAAGTATCCGATTGCCGAACTGCTGCGTGCCTGTCAGTTCTATGCCGATGCGAAGGCGGGGAAAAAACAGATTACTTTTGAGTATGTGATGCTTGATGGGGTGAACGATAGTGACGCCGATGCGCGGCGGCTGGTAAAACTGATGCGAACGGTTCCCTCGAAAGTTAACCTGATTCCCTTTAACCCTTTTCCCGAGAGTGGCTACCAAACCTCGCCAAAGGCACGTGTGGAACATTTTCGCGAGATACTCATGCAGGCAGGCGTCATTACCGTGATTCGTAAAACGCGCGGCGACGATATTGCTGCCGCCTGTGGTCAATTGGTGGGTGAGGTGGTTGATCGCACCCGACGTAGTCATAAACTGTTGTCGATAATGGGTGAGGCTGTCGCATGAGAGCGCTCTTGATCACGCTGTTGCTGCTATTGTCGGGCTGTGTTAGTGACGGGCCGCAGCGGGCCGTTATTGATAACGCCCGTGCTGCAGAGGCCAATGCCAAACTCGGTTTGGGCTATATGTTAAATGGTAATTATGAAACTGCCC
>JADGBN010000063.1 GCA_015231435.1 Gammaproteobacteria bacterium | reverse complement strand
TCAGTGAATATGTCGGTAGTCAGATCCTTGGTCAGCAGCAGTTGGTGGACAGGTTGTTGGTGGCGCTATTGGCGGATGGACATCTTTTGGTTGAAGGCGCGCCGGGGTTGGCGAAAACCCGCGCCATTAAGGTGTTAAGTGAGGGGGTTGAGGCGGACTTTCATCGCGTGCAGTTTACCCCGGATCTGCTTCCCGCCGATTTGACGGGAACGGAGATTTTTCGTCCCCAGGAGGGGAGTTTCCAGTTTCAGAAAGGACCCCTGTTTCATAATCTGATTTTGGCGGATGAGATCAACCGTGCGCCGGCAAAGGTGCAGTCAGCACTGCTGGAGGCGATGGCAGAGCGTCAAATTACCGTTGCTTCTGTCACTTATCCACTGCCGCCGCTCTTTTTGGTGATGGCAACACAGAATCCGCTGGAGCAGGAGGGAACCTACCCGCTACCCGAGGCACAGCTTGATCGCTTTTTGATGCATATAAATATCGACTATCCCGATATCGATGCGGAGCGGAAAATTATGGCGCTGGCGCGTAATGAGGCGCGCTCCCTTCCCCCGGATGTACCGATCGCCTCGCCAAACATTCCCCAGTCATTAATCTTCACCGCCCGTGATGAGGTGCTGGATATCTTTATGGCGCCGAATCTCGAGACCTATCTGTTACAGATTATCGTCGCCAGCCGTAATCCTGCACCCTATGGCGCGGAGTTGGCGAGTTGGGTGCAGTATGGCGGTAGTCCACGGGCGACCATTGCGCTGGATCGTTGTGCCCGAGCGGTTGCTTGGTTGGCGGGGCGTGATTTTGTGACTCCAGAGGATATTCAGTCTGTCGCCTATGATGTCTTGCGCCATCGTCTACTGTTAACCTACGAGGCAGAGGCGGAAGGGGTGACGCCTGACTATTTTGTCAACGAACTTTTGACCCGTGTGGCGGTGCCGTGATTACTGGGGCCGCTTTTCAGCGTAAAGCTGCTGTTAAGAGTGCGCCTTTGGAGCAAACAGCCGCTGCTGATTTGCAGCAGCAGGGTGAGGGGTTAATCTGGATCTCGCTGCCAAGTTTAATCGCCCTGCGTTATGTGGCTGCAAAACTGCCGCGTAGATTGCCGTTACGTTTCTCTAGCCGCAGTGGTCACTATGTTTCGGTGATGCAGGGGCGTGGCATGGAGTTTGCCGAGTCGCGTCCCTATGCCGCAGGGGATGATATTCGTTCGATAGATTGGCGAATTACCGCCCGCACAGGTAAGGCGCATACCAAACTCTTTCGTGAGGAGCGCGAACGTGCGGTGATTATTGGCGTTGATTTGCAGCGCACCATGCATTTTGCTACCCGTGGGGCTTATAAATCGGTCGTGGCGACGCAAATTGCGGCGCTGTTGGCATGGCGGGCGCTACATCAGGGTGATCGTCTCGGTGGTATGGTCTTTGCCGAGGGTGAACATCTGGAAATCCGCCCGCAGCTTGGGCGTAGTGCGGTGTTGCAGTTTCTCTATCAAATGGTAAACCATCAGGTCTGGAGTGCGAAAAATCCGGCAGAGCAGGGTTGGGTTGCCAGCGCGGAGACTCAGGAGATCTCCCCCTTTTCGCATCAACTGCTGCGATTACGGCGGGTGGCACACCCTGGCGCACAGGTGATTATGGTGAGTGATTTTTATACTTTAAGCAGTGCCGATGAGCAGCATCTGCGCGAGTTGTCACGTCATTGCGAGGTTGCTTTAATAATGGTTTATGATCCTTTTGAAGAGTCATTGCCGCAGTCAGGACACTATCTGGTGAGCGACGGGGTGAATTTTCATGGTCTGGATGTAGCGGCCGCGACATTGCGCCAGCAGTATCGTGACCAGTTTAAGGCGCGTCTTGATTATCTGGATGCGTTAAGCGGTCGTTATCGATTACGCCTGCTGCTCTGTCGTTGTGATGAAGATCCGGCGGCAACCCTGAATACTATCTGTCGTGTACCGACACCGGTTATCGCCTCTCGTGTCCACTGATTTATCCCCCTCTTATGCTGATTTGCCGCTGCGCGATATTCATCTTCCCGAAGCTGTCGCATGGTGGCCGATTGCCCCCGGATGGTGGATGTTGCTGGCGGGGCTGATTTTGCTGGGTCTGTTACTGCTGTTATGGCGTCGTTACCGGCGGCGGCGTCAGGTGCGCCGTGCGGCATGGCGTTCATTAAAAGAGATTGAGCGCAACTTCAGAGAGCAGGGCGATAAGCAGCAGTTGCTGGCGAATTTGTCGATATTATTGCGGCGTTTGGCGTTAAGCCACGCGTCGCGTACTGAAAGTGCGGCGGTTGTTGGGGATCAGTGGTTATCGTTACTCGATAAAGTTCATCAAGAGATGCCCTACAGTCGTGGAATCGGTTATCTGCTGGCGCAGGGGCCCTATCAACGCCAGTGTGATTATGATGCGCGGCAGCTGCTAAATTTGGTGCGCAAAACGGTTAAGCGTTGGCCGCTGCCGGGGCAGCCGCTATGAACCTCCATGAAATTGTCTGGTACTGGCCGTGGATGCTGTTAGCGCTGCCGCTGCCGCTACTTCTTTGGTGGCTGCTGCCTGTGAAAGCAAACGAGACGATGGCGGCACTGCGGGTTCCGACGCTGCAACCCTTTAGCGCGCTGGGTCAAAGTTCGGCGGAACTTACTGCACGCCCTTTATTGCTTGCGCTTGCGGGGCTCTGCTGGCTGCTACTGCTGCTGGCGGCGGCGCGTCCGCAGTGGCTGGGTGAGGCGGTCGAGTTGCCCGTGCAGGGGCGGGATCTGATGCTTGCGGTTGATCTCTCCGGCAGTATGGCTGAGGAGGATTTTCTTGATGGTGCCAAGCGGATTAATCGTCTACAGGCGACCAAACAGGTGGCAGGGGAGTTTATTGAGGCGCGCTTGGGTGACCGTATTGGCCTGATTCTTTTTGGTAGTAACGCCTATCTGCAGACGCCGCTGACCTTTGATCGTAAAACGGTACGTCTGTTGCTGGAGGAGGCGGCGCTAGGCATTGCCGGTGATGCGACCGCCATTGGTGATGCGATTGGTTTGGGTATTAAACGTATTGATGTGGTAAAGGCGCAGAACAGTGCAGCTCAGCCGGTGCTAATTCTGGTGACCGATGGCGCCAATACTGCGGGTGAGGTGAAGCCCCTTGCGGCGGCAGAGTTGGCCGCCAAACATGGTATTCGTATCTACACTATCGGAATCGGTGCGGATGAGATGCTGGTGCGTTCACTCTTTGGTACGCACCGAATCAACCCTTCGCGTGATTTGGATGAGAAGGGGTTAAAGGCGATTGCCGAAATCACAGGTGGGCGCTATTTTCGTGCTCGCGATCGTGAGGAGTTACTGCAAATTTACCAGCAGCTTGATGAACTTGAGCCGATCTCCGGCGATGAGCTGAGTTTTCGTCCGATCTATGAACTCTATCACTGGCCCCTGGCAGTGGCGCTGCTCGTTGGACTGCTGCTGTTATGGCTGCGCGGGCAGGGGAGTTTTCTCTTGCAGCAGGGTTTTCCACAGCGCCGGGGGGCAAGCCGGTGATGGATCTATTAACCGACTGGTTGCCCGCAGATTTTCATTTTTTGCGACCACTCTGGTTTGTCGCCCTGCTGCCGCTATTGCTGCTGCTGCGCGGGCTGCGCCGTCGGCACGGTGAGCGCGGCCAGTGGCAGCAGGTGTGTGATGTCGCCCTGTTGCCCTATATTTTAATTGATCGGGGTAGCAGTCAGGAGAGTCGCTGGTCTCTTCTCTGGCCCGGTCTGCTGGGGGTGCTGTTAATAACCGCACTGGCAGGCCCTGTATGGGAGCGCATTCCGCAACCGCTATTTCGTAGTCAGGCGGCAATGGTGCTGCTGCTTGATCTATCCCGTTCGATGGATGCCACCGATCTGCGCCCGAGTCGCCTTGAGCGGGCGCGGCTTAAACTACAGGATCTGTTAAAAAAGCGCCGCGAGGGGATGACTGCGCTTATTGTCTTTGCCGCTCACCCCTTTGTCGTCAGCCCCCTAACCGATGACAGCACGACCATTGAGGCGCTGTTGCGCAGCCTCTCTACCGAAATGATGCCGCGACAGGGGAGTCATCCAGAGCAGGCGGTCGCGTTAGGTATCCAGTTATTGCAGCAGTCGGCCATTCCACATGGCCAGCTGGTGCTGGTTAGTGATGGCTTTAGTAGTGATAGTTCGGCTGATCTCTGCGAGCAGGTGTGTCTTGAAGCGGCAAAAGCAGTGACCGCTGCCGGGCACCGTCTTTCAGTGCTGGCGGTGGGGAGTCGTGAGGGATCACCGATTATTAATAATAAGAGTGGTGAGATGGTTAAGGATAGTAATGGCGCCATTGTCATTGCGAGACTGCAAGAGGCACCACTGCAACAGTTGGCGGCAAAGGGTAACGGGATCTACAGTCGGTTGCGTATTGATGATGGCGACATTGAGGCGCTGCTGGCACTTGACACCATAGGCAAGGGCGATCCACAACAGGCAGGTGATCAGTTGACAGAGCGTTGGCGTGAAGAGGGGGTGTGGTTGACGCTCTTCATCTTGCCGCTGCTGCTGCCGCTGTTTCGTCGCGGGGTGTTGTTGCTGCCGCTGCTGCTGTTGCCGCTGCTGCTTATGTCGCTAATGCCATCTCCTCTGGTTGCGGCAGAGGCGCAGGGCAGTGTAGAACCGTCGCCCTATCGCTGGCAGCCCTGGTTACCGGGAAGTGCTGCGTTGTGGCTAAACGGTGATCAGCGCGGTTATCGTGATCTGCAAGAGGAGAATTTTCAGGGGGCGGTAAGTCAGTTTAACGATAGTCGCTGGTTAGCGGCGGCACACTATCGCAATGGCGATTATCAGGCTGCCTTAAAGGCACTGGAGGGGGTGGAGGATAGCGAAACTGCCTATAATCGTGGTAATGCCCTGGCGCGACTGGGTCGTCTGCCCGAGGCGATCGCCAGTTATGATGCGGTACTGGCAGCCGATCCGCAGGCCGAGGATGCGCGTTATAACCGCGATCTGTTGCAGTCACTACTGCAACAGCAACAGCCGCAGGATAACGGGGATAAAGGCAGTCAGGGCGAATCCGATAGTACGCAGGCGCAACCTCAAAATGGCGATAAGGGTGGTCAGGATGGCGCTAACACCGCCGCCGAACAGGGTGACCCGCAAAGTGGCAGTGAGTCTAATCTGGGGGGTGAGGGTGAGTCAGCTCAGGCGCTGAACAGTGCTGCCAAGCAGCAGGATGCGGCGCAAGGTGAGGTGAGCCCGGATGAGGCGTCAGCGGCTTTACCTCCGGAGGCTGAAATGGCGGGGGAAGATCAGCCAGAGGCAGAGCCGGCAGAGGCCGAGCAGGTCGTAGAGAGTGCTGATAATCTTGGCTTTCCTGAAGGGGGGGCGCAGGATTCGGTACGTCAGGTTGAGCCCGGCGATCTGGCGGATGAGATCTGGCTGAAGAAGATACCGGATGATCCAGGCGGGCTGTTACGTCGCAAGTTTACCTATCAGTATCAACAACGTTATCAACACGAACCTCAGGAGCGTGCAAATTGGTAAGGCAAATTATTTTTCTCGGTTTGGCACTACTGTTTAGTCTGCCACTTTATGCGGGCAAAATAGATGTCTATAGCGATCGGCCGGTGGTGGCGGTGGATGAGTCCTTTACCCTGACCTTTGAGAGCAGTGAAAAGATTCAGGGTGAACCTGACTTTACGCCGCTGGAGCGTCACTTCTCGATACTCTCGACTTCACAAAGTAATTCAACCAGCATTATTAATGGAAAAATTGATCAGAAACACGCCTGGGTTTTGACCCTAATGCCCACGGCGGTGGGTAAGGTGGTGGTGCCGCCAATTAATTTTGGTAGTGATCGCACGACGCCCTTAACGATTGAGGTGAAGGATCAGGTGGCGATTGCCACGCCATCGCAGGAGAAGGATGAGACGATCTTTATCGAGGTGGAACTTGATCGTACTCAAGCCTATGTGCAACAACAGGTTATCTACACTTTTCGCCTGTTTCGTGCGATTAACATTAGTGGTGGGAGCGTGACTCCCCCCAAGCTAACGGCAGATGTGGCGCTATTTGAACAGATTGGCGATGACCGTGAGTATGAGAAGCGGGTCGATGGGCGCCGTTATCTGGTGCTTGAACGACGTTATGCACTCTTTGCGCAACAGCCGGGGGTTTTGACCATTGCGCCGCTACAGTTTGAGGCACAGATCCCCGATGGATCCCAGTATGGTCTGTTACTCTTTAATCAGACAACCAAGGTAAAAAGGCTGCGTTCACAGCCCCTCTCACTGGATGTACTCCCCCGGCCAGCAAACTATCGCGGGACACGCTGGCTGCCTGCCAGCAGCTTGACTCTTGAGGAGCGCTGGCCGAGTGCGACCGGAGGCGATAAGCCGATCCTGCATGTTGGTGAACCAGTTACCCGAGTGATTACCATGCAGGCGGAGGGGTTGCTGGCAGCACAGCTTCCGGAGCTGGTTATCGCTTATCCCGACGGGGTAAAAAGTTATCCTGATCAGCCCCGTTTGACAGATCACACCGGCGAAAAGGGGTTTCTCGGCGAGCGTATCGAGAAGATGGCGATCATTCCGACCCAGGCGGGGAGGTTACTACTGCCGTCACTCCAGATCACCTGGTGGGATGTTGCAAATGGTCAGGAGCGTGTCACCACGCTACCGGCGCAGGAGTTTATGGTCGTCGCCGGGTCGCCAGCCGCCGCAGCCGCGCCCACCACCCCGACCGATCAACAGGCAGGAGGGAGTCGTTTGCCGCCCTTCGCGGGAAATAGTGGTGAGAACGTCTCCCTAAGTCGCGCGGATGGTCTGCTTGCAGACCATCCGGGGTGGCAGTGGCTGGCGCTATTGTTAGCATTTGGCTGGTTATTGCATATTAGTTATCTGCTCTGGTTGCGGCGGCAAAAAAAGCAGCAGCGCCAGCCCCTCAATTTACGACAACAGCGCAAAAATCAGCGTCATCTTGCCAAAGCAGTTAAAGAGGCGTGTAGTCAAAACAGTGCGCGTAGCTGTCAACAAGCGTTGCTTGCCTGGGGCGCTGCACAGTGGCCCGAGCTGCCGCCGCTCAGTTTGGGTGATATGGCCGCTGGCGTTCACCCTGAATTGGCTAATGAGCTGGAAATACTTAACCGCGCCCTCTACAGCGCTGCAGGAACCCCTTGGCAAAATGGGCAGCAGCTCTGGCGGGCAATGCGTCTAATCACTGAGGAGCAGCCAGAGTCCGCAACGGTGGTTTCGCCGCTTGCACCACTCTATCCCACTGCTTGAAAGGGCGGCGATGTTGGCGGCAATTTCAAGGGATCAGACCACCCGCCACACCCAATGCCATTAAGCTAAGCCTAAGTGTGCCCACCACCCGCTTGCCGGGACGCCGTAAACCCATCCCTGGGGGCTTGACGACGGCAATCGGGCAGTGGACACCCCTAACTTAATGGCATTGCCCGCCACACCAGCCGGCCCAAACCAATTGAAATGACCGCCCAACAGTTCAGATGCCATTGCACATCGGGAAATTGCTGTTTTAGTCTGGTTTGATAGTGTTGCAGCTGACACTCTGCCGTATCGAGTGCTGATTTCACCACCGGTAGTGTGGCAAGCTCTTCTCTTGGCATGCGTGCCAAGGCTTCACCGCTTAGGCCGGTTTTGCTGGGCGAGAGGTATTTCAACTCAAATAGCAGGTCATAGAGCGGGGTGTGGCGGAGATCAGAACGTACCTCAAAGAGCAGATCGCTATAGCCCTTACCAAGTGCCAACTCCGAGCGCGGCAGATACCAGAGATCATTGGTGAGCAGCAGTAGCAGCGTCATCTTGAGCGTCAGTTCGTTACTCCAGCGCAAATCGCGATTATCGATGGCGGTAAAAAAGCGCTCTTCGATAAAGTCAGCCAGCGGCAGAAAGTCACCATCGGCACAGAGCGTATGCGCCACCGCCTGGCGTCGGTTGTTATCTTCATAGCCGTTGAGCAACTGCTGCTGCATCCGCTCCACATAGAGCGAACGAATTACTTGATTGGGAATACGCAGCGTCAACTCATCAAAGGGGGTGACGCCATCAATGGTTAATACCCCGAGATGGCAGAGCAGTGAACTGAGAAACGCCCCATCGGGGGGATTGTTTAAAATCGCCTCGATACCAAAATCGTTAGCGAGTTTGCCCACCGTAAGCGGCTGTTGCGGATTTAACGCCTGCGCCACCACTGCTTGACCATGCGGCAGACGGGCGACATAAGCGATGCGATTTCTGTCCATTGCCAGATTGGCATCGAGCAGGTCGCGGGGAAATTTGCAACGAGTCTGCCACTCATCCCAAAAATAGAGAGAGAGCGTCGGGTTATAGAGCCGCTCGTCATCATCGAGGGTAAAGCGGTAACCGTTATAGAAGCTCTGCATAAGCGCCATTGCCGCATCGGCTTTTTCCGGCGGCTGTTGGCACTGAGCCGCGATTTGGCGGTTAATGACCATCACCTCCTCACGGGTAAAACCACATGCTCGCGACAGATCGGGGTGGTTGGAGATGTTCTTCGCCACATTGTAACCGCTGGTAATATCGCTCATGACAATCGGTGAGACGCCGACAATAAAGACCCGCTCCAATCCCTGTCCCTCAGCAGCTGCCTTCACCCCCTTAAACAGCGTTTTCAACACTCCCTCGCTGTTGACCAACTCATCATAGCGCTGCTTGCCGCGCTCGCGACTGCTCATCACCTCATTGGCGAAATTGTCGTACTCATCAATTAACAGATAGAGCGGATGGCCGAGACGGGAGATAGCCGAAAGCAGATTTTCCAGCGAACGCAGCGCATTTGACTCATCAAGTTCAATCGCAGCAGGTAAGCGATGGTGATAACGGGCGGAAAAAAAGTTAATCGAACTATTGATGTGGCTATGCACGCCTCGGGCAATATGTTCATGGTCACCGTTGGCATCGACCACCGAGAAGTTCCACTTCAGGATAAAGTAACGGTTGTGGTTGGGTGTCGGGTTTGCCGCAATGGCGAGGTTGCCAAACAGCGATGCAAACTCGTCGGCGCGATTGATGTCGTAGTAGTTCTCCAGCATCGATAGCAGCAGGCTCTTGCCAAAGCGGCGCGGGCGAAGAAAGAGCAGTTGCCGCCCGATCGACTCTATCGCGCTAATTGTTTGGGTGCGATCGAGGTAGAGGTCGCCATCGCGTCGAATTAGATAGAAGTCGCTGGTACCGTAGGGGATATTCATGGCTTGATTGTAGCAGAGAGCAGCCGTGGGGGAGCACAGTGGTGCAACCGATGAGTTAGGCGTGTTAGCGCGACCATGGCTGCTGAATAAGCGATTTTAACGGCGGTGGGGTCGTGTATTTTTTCAGCTCAAGTTCCGCGAAAAAGAGCTCTGCTGTCGCGATGGCATCGCTCAGGGCGTTGTGGGCGCGGTAACGTGGCAGATTGTGGCGTTGTCGCAGATTAAAGAGTCGCAGGTCGCCGGGTGAATAGAGTGTGGTGCGCTGGTCAAGGCGTTTGCGGGCAATGACTAAGGTATCAATGATCGGTAACACCGGCGCCAGTCCATAGAGCTGCTGGCAGATCTGGCGGAGAAACCCCTTTTCGATATGGGCATAGTGCACCAGCAGTACCCTACCACACATCGCTTCAAGCAGGCGGGGCATGACTTCGGCAATCGGCAGCCCCCGTGATTTTTTGTCATCGGTGATATGGTGGACAATCACACTCTCCTCCCGCAAATCACCGATGGTATGGATAATCTGGTGGTGAGCGCTCTCCAGCTGAATCGCCAATCCGTCAATCGCCACATAACCAATACTGAGAATATGATCTGTTTTGGCATTAAGACCCGTGGTTTCAAAGTCAAGGGCGAGAATGGGAACGCGGTCAATGGGTGTTTTCAGGTCGGGAAACGGGGTGGCAAGGTACTGTTTCAGGGGCGCTGCGGCGACTTTTTTAAGTTGCCGACGGCGTTGACTCTCATAGCCGAAGATGAAGTTAAACACCTTAAACTCGGTAGCGTGATTCGATATAGGATTGCAGCGTCTGAATCACTTTAAAGGCATCCTTCAGGTGGGCGCGTTCAAGTTTGGAGATGTCGCTGGGGCTGAGGTAATTATCCGGGATTTTTCCATCACTAATCTGTTGTGCCTGATGTCGCATGCGTAGCGTATTAATAAACTCGAAGGCGTCACGCAGATTCTCAGCGCCATTGCTGCTAAGCGCGCGGCTGCCGGCAACACTGTTTAGCCGCTCGAGGGTGCTGACCGCTTCAACGCCTTCAGCGAGGGCATAAATTCGTGCGAGATCAACAATCGGAGCGAGACCATTATGTTTGAGATCAAGGGTATCGTTATGTTTACCATCATGCACCAGAACAAAATCCCGAAAAAAACCGAGTGGAGGTTTGAGTTTGAGGGCGTTATGGGTGAGATGGGCGAGAAAAAGCTCATTTTTTGGGGTGAGTTGCAGCATCTCCTGACGCAGATGCTGCAAAATCGTCTCATCACCGTAGATGGTTCGCAGGTCAAAAAAGATGCTGCAATACATCAACGCCTTGGGGGAAGGGGTGGTGATCCAGTTGTGAAAGTAGTCACCCCAAACCTGACTGGTTTGGCGCCAGCGTGGATTAATCGCCATGACATCGCCCGGACAGTAGACAAAACCGCATCGTGCCAAGCCATCGCAGATAAATTTGGCGAGATTGGTAAAGTAGGGTTGATGTTCGGGAAGCATCCTATCATCAATAATTAGCGCGTTATCCTGATCGGAGTGGCCGCTCTGCTCACGTCGGGCATGCGAGCCGGCAGCGACCCAAGCGTAGGGTACCGGCGCATCACCCAGCGCCTCCTCTGCAAGTTTACAGAGGCGTCGCGTGATCGCACTACTGACGGCGGTCAGCATTTCGCTAATCCGGTTAACCGGTACCCCCATCTGTACCAGTTGGCGCTGTAGTTGCGGCAGGGTACGGCTCTGCTCTTCCAGTGCCTCAATCGATTTTGCTTTACGAATGGCGTTGGTAATATAGACTGAGTTACGCCCCTCCAACTGCATCAGATCACTGACACTGATAATCCCGTTAAGCTGCCCATTATCAATCACTGCAAGATGGTGAATATGTTTTCGGGTCATCTTCATCATCGCCTCAAAGGCATCAGTATGGCTACCAACGGTAATGATAGTGCTGGTCATGATCTCCGAGACCGCCGTATTGCGGGTGAGTCCCGTAGCAACACAGCGTTTGGCAATATCTTTGTCCGTAAGAATGCCAACGGGCTTATCCGCTTGCAGCAGAATGAGTGATGAGACCCGTTTTTCGGCCATGAGCTGCGCTGCCTCACGAATGGTAATGCTGCTGTCGGCGGTAATCACCGGTGTATGCATAATATTGCGTATGGGTGTTTGCAGAAGTGTCGAGGAGATTGAGCTGTTAAGCTGCATCTCGCTGACGGTCTGATTTAGGCGATGTGATGCGGTTTTGTGAAAATAGGCAAGCTCATCAGGGTATTCAGCCAGCAGGGTTTGCACTGTTTTACAGCTTAAGGTGTAGATGAGGGTATCTTCGTCAACTCGCACGACAAAGTGATGATGCTCATCCTCCATACAGAAGAAGGTACAGATATCTCCCTCCCCGAGCTTGCCAAGCAGGCGCTCCTGAGATGAGAAGAGTGATACCGCTCCGGTACGCAAAATGTAGAGCAGTGGTTCCTTGGTGTTGTCAGGGGGAAGATCACCGCCCCGACGTAGATAACGAATGGAGATTTTACGGGTAATTTGGTTAATGACCGCCCCCGGCAAACGATCAAAGGGGGGGATAGCGGCAATAAAATCGGCAATTTCCTGTAACTCAATCTCCACGATAGGCTCCTTTGGCAGGTTTCAGGTGGTCAACATAATACCCAAAAAAGCGGGCAGGGGGGTAGGTGATAATGGCGTTAAGGATCGGCATGCGCGATTGAACATCGTTTAGAATTAACGTGGGTCGTTAATGATCGGTAGCTCACTCAAATAGTAGCCACCATTAATAATTGCGGCAATACGTACCCATTCGGGTAGCGGGGGCAGCGGGTTATCGCGGCGTGTCTCTGCTTCTTTAGTGGGATGGGTGCTCGACCACTGTTGGCGGTTAAGGCTGGGGTACATTTTTACCCGTACCTCAGTACCAGCGGCATCAATGAGTGACATTGCCAGCTCATCAAGCGGGTAGTTGCTAGAAATCTGTAACTGCTGCTGATAGTTAAGGGTGATGCTGAGTTTTTCATGGCGCAGGTAACAGGCGCTCTGTTGCAGATGGCAACTCTCCTTAGCCTCTAGCGGAAAGATGTTTTGTTGCGCTTTTTGGGCGTTGTCATAATAGTCGGCGGCGATATAACCACCGACAATCAGAAAGGGGGCAATCACGATAGCGGTTTTGCTGTGACGATTCATATTTTATGGTGATTAAGATAAAAAAGGCCTCATCCTTGAGGCCCTTTTATGGTCACTTAAAGGTCAGCGGTTAGTGACCGGTCGCGGCCGCTTTGGCGCCAACGGGGATACGAATATCCTCGATCATCCGCTGGATATGCTCTGGTGGACGGTCATTCAACATGATGGAGACCAGGAAGGCGACCACGAAGTTGACCATGGCACCGACGGCACCAAAGGCTGCTGGAACGATACCAAAGAACCAGTTTTTCTCCATGCTGCCGAGGAAAGCCGTCTCTTTAACAAACATGATGCCCTCATGCTGGAAAATGTAGAGCAGCGTGACGGTTACCCCGGCAATCATGCCAGCCACGGCCGCACGACTGCCAATGCGCTTGGCAAAGATCCCCATCATGATCGCGGGGAAGATTGAAGCGGCGGCAAGACCGAAGGCAAGCGCCACCACGCCAGCAGCAAATCCCGGGGGGTTTAGCCCGAGATACCCCGCGACCAGTATCGATAGTGTCATGGTGACGCGCCCCGCCATCAGTTCCGATTTTTCGGAAATGTCCGGCGTAAAGACCCCTTTCATCAGATCGTGAGAGATGGATGAGGAGATTGCCAATAACAGACCCGCAGCGGTAGAGAGCGCAGCAGCCAGACCCCCAGCTGCGACAAGTGCAATCACCCAGTTAGGCAGATTGGCGATCTCAGGGTTAGCTAACACCATGATATCGTTATCAACCTTAACCATTTCATTGGTTGCTTTATCAGCGACGTAGTTAATCCGCCCGTCGCCGTTCTTGTCTTCGAACTGTAACAGGCCGGTCTTTTCCCAGTTTACAAACCATTGAGGGCGCTGTTCATACTCCAGCTGTACACCCGGTGCCGGTTGCAGCGTATTCATCAGGTTAAGGCGAGCCATGGCGCCGACCGCAGGGGCGACAGTGTAGAGGCAGGCGATAAAGACCAATGCCCATCCCGCCGATGCGCGTGCCCCTTTAACCGTGGGAACGGTAAAAAAGCGCATGATAACGTGGGGGAGCCCTGCGGTACCAATCATGAGCGACATGGTGTACATGAACATATTTAACGGACTGCCACTGCCGGCGGTGGTAAACTCTTTAAAGCCGATTGCGGTGA
>JADGBN010000062.1 GCA_015231435.1 Gammaproteobacteria bacterium | reverse complement strand
GGCGTAGTGTCGGTTCCATGCGTGGCCCACCCCAGCGGATGGTCGCCGCGACAAGATAGAAGCGGGCACCGCGCCCGATGATGGAGGCGATGGTAAAGGGGATCAGACTCATCGATAGCACCCCGGCGGAGATGGTAAAAAGTTTATAGGGTATGGGTGTAAAGCCAGCTAGTAGTACGACCCCCCACCCCCACTGCTCAAACCACTCCATCGCAAGATTAAAACGATCGCTGTAGCCAAGCTCGATAATCCACGGCTCGATGAGGGTGAAGCTGCTGTAACCAATCAGATATCCCAGCAGGCCACCGAGAACCGAGAAGAGGGTGGTCAGCAGAGCTAAACGCCAGGCGCTCTGCGGTTTGGCAAGCACCATCGGGATGAGCATGACATCGGGGGGGATCGGGAAGAAGGAGGATTCAGCAAAGGAGAGTCCGCAGAGGTATCGCGGCGCATGGGGATGTTGTGACCAGTGCAGGACTTTGTCATATAGTTTCGCAAAAATGACCGTCTCTCCTTAAGAATTAATTAAATGACGATGCAGCAGCAAGCGACAACCATTCTGACTTAGGGGGTCATGTGGGTTAGCGGGTTCCACTTAACATCGGGACAAATTTCACTGCATTTAAACTCTCTTCACTAAAACTGTCACCGTGACGCGTAATGGCGACTAGGTGCTGCTCCTCTTTGCCGACAGGAAGCACCAGTCGCCCCCCCTCGGAGAGCTGCCATAGCAGCGCCTCGGGAATTGCTTCGGGGGCAGCGGTGACCACTATCGCATCGTAGGGGGCGTAACGCTCCCAACCCTCATAACCATCACCGTGACGCAGATAGGCGTTGTCAATTTTTAGCTGGCGCAGCGTGGCGCGGGCCCGATCAAAGAGGGGTTTTAGGCGCTCAATGGTGAGTACCTCAGGGCAGATGCTGGCGAGTACCGCCGTCTGGTAACCACAGCCAGTGCCGATCTCCAGTAATTTTTGTGGCTGCTGATGGCAGACCACCTCACTCATGCGCGCCACGATATAGGGTTGTGAAATCGTCTGGCCGTGACCGATGGGGAGTGCGGAGTTTTCGTAGGCGCGACTTGCCAAAGCCTCATCAACAAAGAGGTGACGCGGGATTTGGCGCATCGCGGCTAACACGGCAGTTGCTTGAATGCCCATCTCCTGCAACTGCTCCACCATGCGCTCGCGGCTACGTTGTGAAGTCAGGCCATAGCCATCCAGAGTCAGTCGATCCGCGCGGGAGTTAATCATCTTTAGTTTGATAACCACCCTTGCAGGGAATCGATTAGGTTGTGGCGAGTCAGATCAACCATGAGAGGTGTGACCGAGATCTGCTGTTGGCGAATCGCATAAAAATCGGTACCGGGGCCGGCATCCTGCTCCTCTCCAGAGGGGCCGACCCAATAGATTGGCCGGCCACGGGGATCGGTCGTGGCGACGACAGCTTCGGCACGATGACGAAACCCGAGGCGGGTCGCGGCAAAGCCTTTAATCTCACTCAGTGGCAGATCCGGAACATTGACGTTTAGTATGGTCTGCGCAGGCAGCGGGTGGTCGGAAAGTTTTGCCAAGAGTTGAATGGCAATGGCGGCAGCGCTATCGTAGTGAACAAAGGGGGTGCCGCGCGGGGTGTCAGGCAGCGCCGCGAGTGAGATGGCAATCGCTGGGTAACCTAAAAAACGTCCCTCCATGGCAGCGGCTACGGTGCCGGAGTAGAGAGTGTCATCCCCAAGATTGGCACCGGCATTAATGCCCGAGACAACGATATCGGGATCTTCCGCAAGAAGACCGGTGATCGCTAGATGCACGCAGTCAGTCGGTGTACCATCGACGGCGTAGAGATCCGCCGCCAACTGGCGGCTGCGCAGGGGCTGGTCAAGGGTTAAGGAGTTACTGGCGCCGCTGCGGTCGCGATCAGGGGCAACAACGGTGACTTTACCTATCGTCCGCAGCTGTTGCATAAGAGAGGTAATACCCGGTGCGAGGACACCATCATCATTGCTGATTAGAATTTTCATGCGCGCGATCATAACACTGAAAGTGGCGTTGTTGACAGCGCTACGCTTTGCTGTTTATGCAGCCGTTGCAGATTAGCCGGATGGCAAAACAGCGACTTTCACGCGATGAGCGGGCGCTTTTTCAAAAAGCGGTGGAGGATGTGCAGCCGTTGGCAGAGTACTACCCCGAACCCTTTCGGCAACTCCCCGCTGCGCGGCGTCTGCCGCACCCCCCGTTGTTGGAACAGACGGTGGATAATCGGCTATCCGACGCAATTGCAGCGGGTGATCTGCCACCCATGCCGCGACGCTACTGTCAGCATGGTGTGCAGCCGAAGTACTTCAGACGCTTTTGTCGCGGTGAGCTGCCTATTGAGGCGGAAATTGATCTGCATGGGCTGCATCGTGATGCGGCACGTCACCGGTTAACCGAATTTATTCACTACTGCCATGAGCGGCAGTGGCGGGTGGTGCGGGTGATTCACGGTATGGGACATCCAGCGAGTGGCAGGGGGGTTATTAAACAGCGGCTGCCCTACTGGCTACGACAGTTTGAGGAGGTGATCGCCTACGCCCCGGCGATTCCCAGTGATGGCGGCGATGGGGCGACCTATCTGCTGTTGCGACGTTGCAATTAAGCGCATATCGACTACCATAAAGAGGCGCTTGCAACGATACTGCCTGCGTTTTATTGGCTTTGCTGTTTCCCTTGTTCACCCTAATCTGGAGTCTTTTGCATGAGTCTTGCCGCTGCCCCTAATCTTGATGTTGCTACCCTTAACGATCGTTATGCCATTGATGATCGTCTGCGTTTTTACTCTGGTGCAGGGGATCTGCCCATGGTGGCCATTCGTACCCCGCAGGCAGAGGCGGTGATCTCGCTCTATGGCGGACAGGTACTCTCCTTTATCCCTGCCGGTGAGTCCGATCTGCTCTTTTTAAGTAAACTCGCCTATTACCAAGCGGGTAAGGCGATTAAGGGCGGTGTGCCGATCTGCTGGCCGTGGTTTGGCGCTGATCCTGAAGGGCAAGGGCGACCAGCGCACGGTTTTGCCCGTAACAGCTTCTGGCAGGTGCTGACTACCAGCGTCACCGCTAGTGGTGCCCTGCGTCTGCTGCTCACCTTGCCCGCGACTGAGGCGAGTCGTGCTATCTGGCCGCATCCCTATGAGTTAAATTTGGAAATTGAGGTGAGCGAGGTACTCAAGTTAACCCTAATCACCCGTAACTGTGGCGACGAGCCTTTTGTTATCACCCAGGCACTGCACACCTATTTTGCGATTGGGGATATTGCACAAACGACGGTCGAGGGTCTTGCGGACTGTGACTATATTGACAAGGCGGGTGGTGGCCAGGTGAACAAGCAGATCGGCAGCGTGACGGTGAGCGCTGAGGTTGATCGAATCTATCAGCGTTGCGGTTCGCCCCTAGCGATTATCGATGGGGCTGCCGGACGGAAGATTGATATTGCAAGTGGTGGCAGCGCGACAGCGGTGGTGTGGAACCCTTGGGCGGCGATTACCGCCAGCATGGCTGACCTGAATGATGATGACTATCACCATTTTATCTGTGTCGAGAGTGCCAATGCCGCAGATGAGGTGGTTCACCTTCAACCCGGCGCCAGCTATCAACTGACTGCGGTCTATCGCACCATGCCATTAAGTTAAGTTTCCGGTGGGGGGCGTCACTCGCATGTCAGAACGCGGATAATCAGGCAGTTTGTATGACGGTTTATGGTGTATTATTTGCTTAATTAAGGAGAAATCAGATGAACAGAATGTCGCTTTATTTATGCTATTCTCTGGTATTACTGGCAGGCTCATTGCTGTTAACCGCTTGTGGCGGGGGTGATGGTGATGGTGGGGGTGACGGTGGCAATGCCGCACCCACCACCGCGACGGTCAACTCGGCCACCAATCAAGAGGCGATGGATACGCTTAACCGTGCGCTGGGTGTGCAGTATGGTGCCTATGCAGATCTGCTGGCACTCTTCTCCAATCAGGGTACGACGGCGCTGTTTGCGCAGAGTGTTGATTTAGGTGGTGAGGGTTCGCAACAACTGGATGAAAATTATAATAAAATTTATGAGATTGCCGCTAGTTGGGAAGGTGTTGATGATGCGTTTAACAGCGCCCTTGCAGGCGTTGACAGTCGCACCTCAGCCAATAAACAAAGCAGCACTAATGGACGGCAGAAGGGGTTAATCGAGTCCTCTTATAACTTTATCGGCTGGATGACTGGCTCCCATGAACGTGCCCGTAAGAATGTGGTCGCTGTTCTCGGTAGTGGTGATGCCGGTACCAATACTGCGATGACCAAACAGATGTACTCGCTGCTTAAAGAGATGCAGGCGAGTGGCGAGTTTTCAGCGACAGCCCCCCTTGGCAATAATGAGGATGAGTTTGTGCGTAATCTGCTGGATGGCAAACTTGATAACGTCGCTCACCGTATTCATAACCATGCAGTCCATGATCCTGATAGTGACTATGGTGCGATCGCCTCCAGCGTCGGATCACGTCCCCTTGATATTGCCTACAAGGAGGGGGTTGAGGGGATTAGTAAGGGGGTTGACCTCTATAAGGCAGTAGGTAGCAAAATTATTACCTCGGGGCTCGGCGGCAGCGAGTTTGCTGATGGCATGGAGAAGGCGGAGACGATCATTGAGAAGATTAATGATGCCGAGAAGCTAGTGAGTGATCCGGCAGGCTTCGTTTCCGGCAAGATTGAGAGTGCGGTGGAGGATAGAGCCAAAGAGATGCTGGTTAGTAAAACCGGTATGAATGAAGATGCTGCGTCAACATTGACAGGTGGTCTCTTTACTAACGTTAAAGATTTTGTGCAGAATATCTTTGCTGACAAATCACAGGAAGAGGCTGCAAGCAAGGTTATTTCTGAAGATTGGGGTATGGGCGTGGTGTCGCTGGTCGGCAGTGCAGGCAGTGATGGTACGTTAATTAAAGTGACTGACAAGGCGACAGGCGATGAAAAACTGGTCGTTAGTCAGGGTGAACTCCCCGCCAATGCGACACTGCTTGTTCCCGGTGCGGCAACTATTGAGGTGGTACTGGTGAATAGTGAGGGCGTCGCGGTGACGCCACCAACTACGGCGATAGAGAATAGTGTCACCTCCGTAGTTGTGAGTGAGACGACGCCAACCTCCTCATCTTCATCCTCAGGAAGCAGTGATAACACCTCAGGGGTGACCGGCAGTAGTAGTGGCGGTGAGTCAGACGCGGAGACCTGTGGCAGCGATTGCGGTGAAAATACAACGGGATCAGCGGATGCCGCGACAGATGGAGAGGAGAGCGCGATCCTAAGCGCTAAAGTGGTTTGGCAGCGTGACTCGGGTGATGAAGCGCTCTCTGGTGTAGCCGTTCATGTCAGCTCATTTGATGGTGAGTGGCAGCAAGAGACCCAGAGCGATAGTAACGGGCAGTTCACCATGACGGTTCCCGCAGGCAGTTATGATGTCGCTTTTAGCCATCAGTACTTTGAGAGCGAGGTGTTACAGGTGACGCTACCGCAGGGGAGTCTCGACTCAGTGGCGTTGACCTCCATTTATGATGGTTACTGGTCAGGTTCAGCGACACCGACTATCTCGGGTTACGTTAATTTGTATGGTGAAGATGAGGAGGGAAACCCGATAACCGATCAGGTGGGTTGTGACCCAATTGCCATCACTGCCAATCTTGTGGGGGGAATGGGGCAGGGGAGCATTGATGGTGATAGTATTGAGATTGCCATTGCGATGGATGGCTCTTTTAGCGGCAGTTATTTCGGTAACTGGTCAGGGAGCATCGCTTCGGGAAGTTGGTATGATGTTGATAATTATAATATCGATGGTAGTGGCAAAGGGTGTTACGGGCACTACAGTATGTCGCGTTAGTAAACTGTCTGATGACGCCATTAACTCACCTGGCCCTTGTGGGTCAGGTGAGTTGGCTGCAGTTTTTGTTACAGCAAGGGTGCGGTGATTAGCGAGGTCACGACTGGGCAACACAATCGACATAGTAACCCGACTCTGATTTCACCAGGCCGTGAATGTCGGTCTCAAAGCCGGGGAAAAGGGTGTTAAATTCACGGGCAAACTTCAGATAGTTGACAATCGTGGTATTAAAACGCTCCCCCGGAATTAACAGCGGAATGCCGGGCGGGTAGGGGGTTAGCAGAACACTGGTAATGCGCCCTTCCAGATCATCAATCGGTACACGGTCGATTTCGCGGTGTGCCATTTTTGCGAAGGCATCGGCGGGGCGCATTGCGGGCACCATGATGGATGTATACATATCAGTCGTGAGGCGGGCAATGTTGTAGCGCTTGTAGACGGTATGGATCTGATTGCAGAGATCTTTTAACCCGACCCGTTCATAGCGCGGCTGTTTAATAATAAACTCGGGCATTACACGCCATAGCGGCTGATTGCTGTCAAAGGCATCCTTAAACTGTTGTAACTCGGTAACCAGAGTGTTCCATCGTCCCTTGGTAATGCCGATAGTAAACATAATAAAGAAGGAGTAGAGACCGGTTTTTTCAACAATAATGCCATGTTCGGAAAGGTAACGGGTGAGCACTCCGGCGGGAATTCCCCACTCAGCGAACATCCCCTCGACATCAATTCCCGGGGTGATGATGGTGGCTTTAATCGGGTCGAGCATATTAAAGCCCTCAGCAAGATCGCCAAAGCCATGCCAACGCTCATTCGGCTTTAACATCCAGGCGTCGCGCTCTTCGATACCCTCTTCCGAGAGATCGGAGGGGCCCCACACCTTAAACCACCACTCTTTGCCATACTCTTCGGCGACCTTGCGCATCGAGCGGCGAAAATCGAGGGCTTCGCGAATCGACTCTTCGACGAGTGCGGTGCCGCCAGGCTCCTCCATCATCGCTGCTGCGACATCACAGGAGGCGATAATCGCATACTGCGGTGAGGTGGAGGTGTGCATTAGGTAGGCTTCATTAAAGACATCCCGATCGAGTTGCCGCGCCTCTGACTCCTGTACCAAAATTTGTGACGCCTGAGAGAGCCCCGCGAGCAACTTGTGCGTTGACTGGGTGGAGAAGATCATCGACTTTTTGCAGCGTTCACGGGCATGGCCAATGGCGTGGTAGTCGCCATAAAAGTCGTGAAAGGCGGCGTGAGGTAACCACGCTTCATCAAAATGGAGCGAATCAATACGACCATCGAGCAGCTCTTTGATCTCCTCAACGTTGTAGATAACGCCATCATAGGTGCTCTGGGTAACGGTGAGCACACGCGGCATGATCCCTTTGTCGATAATGAAGGGGTTGGCGTCAATTTTGCTCTGAATGTTCTCCCACAAAAACTCGCTGCGGGGAATGGGGCCGATAATGCCGAAGTTATTACGGGTCGGCATTAAAAAGACGGGAATCGCACCGGTCATAATAATGGCGTGGAGAATCGATTTATGGCAGTTGCGATCAACCACGACAATATCACCGGGGGCAACGGTAGAGTGCCAGACAATCTTGTTGGAGGTCGAAGTGCCGTTGGTGATAAAAAAGAGGTGGTCGGCGTTAAAGATGCGCGCGGCATTGCGTTCGGAGGCGGCAACTGGGCCGGTATGGTCAAGCAGTTGTCCCAGCTCCTCCACGGCATTACAGACATCGGCACGCAGCATATTCTCGCCGAAAAACTGGTGAAACATCTGACCTACCGGGCTTTTAAGAAAGGCGACCCCTCCTGAGTGTCCCGGGCAGTGCCAGGAGTAGGAGCCATCGGCGGCGTAGTGGGTGAGGGCACGAAAGAAGGGGGGCGGTAGGGCTTCAAGGTAGCCGCGTGCTTCACGTATGACATGGCGTGCAATAAAATCAGGGGTATCTTCAAACATATGGATGAAGCCATGTAACTCACGCAGCACATCGTTGGGAATATGGCGTGAGGTGCGGGTTTCACCGTAAAGGAATATTGGAATATCATTGTTACGAAAGCGCAGCTCCTGCACAAATGCGCGCAGGTGGGCGATGGTTTTATCGGCATCATGGGTGAACTCCTCATCATCGATGGAGAGGATAAAGGCCGAAGCACGGCTCTGTTGCTGGGCAAAAGAACCCATATCACCGTAACTGGTCACTCCCAGTACTTCGATTCCTTCGCGATTAATCGCATCGGCCAAGGCGCGAATGCCGAGACCTGAGGCGTTCTCAGAGCGAAAATCTTCGTCGATAATAATAATCGGAAAGTTGAAGCGCATAGGAATTCCTGATAATGGTTAAGGGCGAAATGTCATTGAGATAACGGGAACGGTCATGCTGTTAACGAAAAGGCATAGACGCGCTAAGAGAGACTATTGAATAACGATATCGGTAAAGAGTACCGCCTCTAAACCCCGGGTGACAATGGGGTTGCCATCGCTGTCTTTTTCGCCGGTGGGTTTTCCGGCACGAATGCCGGCAAGTTTTTCAAGAACTTTGCTGCAACGCTCCAGCGCCTCCATGCGTACCGATTCGCGAATTTTAACATCTTGCATGGTCTCCGGCGTCTGTTCAGCAAGCAGCATGGTCAGCGTGTCGACAATCGCCGCGCGGTTTTTAGTCACGGCAATCATGGCTGAGGCATCACGACTCATCAGCTGCACCTTAATCTGCAGAAAGATGATTTTTGACATGGCGTTCAAATTGACGACAAGCGGCGGATCAATCGCGTAGTAGTTCGCCTTGCCATCGACATAGGCGGGCTCATCGGCAGCAGTCAGGGTAAAACTGCTTAGGAGCAGCAGGAGTGCAAAGATGAATGAGGTGTTCTTTATCATGGTTGGGTTTCCGTGGTCGGTGACAAATTTTCTGGTGAGCTATTGTATACCCAAACTACTTGGAAATGCAGGTAGGCGGTCCCCATGAGCATAGATAAGCGATGTGATTGGGGTGAGCGACTGCAGCGTGCGCAGCTGCCTTTGCTGCAACGACCCTGCAATTTCAAGTAGAAAGGGTATAAACCCTGCACGCGATTATGGTGTTTTCTCCCCCTTTTTATCGATGTGAGGTGTTGTTTCGGGGTGACGGTGGGCACGCGGATGGGCGGCATCATAGACTGCGGCAAGATGCTGGAAATTGAGGTGTGTGTAGATTTGAGTGGTACCAATATCGGCATGGCCGAGCAGATCCTGAACCGCACGCAGATCACTGCTGGACTCCAGCAGATGGCTGGCAAAGCTGTGGCGCAGCATATGCGGGTGCAGCGGTTGGGTGAGTTGCTGATGTACGGCCCACTGTTTGAGTCGTAGCTGAACCGCGCGATGGGTGATTCGTGTGCCACGTTGCGAGAGAAAGAGAGCAGGGTTCTCCTCGGGGTTCTCCTGCTTCGGGCGCAGCAGGGCAGGGCGCACCGTCAGGTAACGCTGTAATGCACTCACCGCCTTGCTGCCAACCGGCAGAATGCGCTGCTTGCTCCCTTTACCAAGCACCTCAACCATGCCGCTGGCTAAATCAAGATGTTGCAAATTCAGGGCGGTGAGCTCGGCAAGTCGCAGACCCGAGGAGTAGAAGAGCTCCATCATGGCGATGTCGCGTAGGGCCAGCGGCGTTTCATCACTGATATTCAGAAGATGTTCCGCCTGCTCAACCGCCAGTAGCTGCGGCAGACGGCGTTCTGCTTTGGGCGCTGAGATCCCCACCGCCGGGTTTTGCTGAATCACCGCATGGGTGACCAGATATTTAAACAGCGAACGGCAGGCGGAGAGCTCTCGTTGCAGACTCTTGCCGCCAATTCCCAGACGGTGACGCCAGCTGACAAAGGCACGCAGATGGTGGCCAGTTAACGCCTGCCACTCTGTTATCTTCTCTTTGTTGCAAAAGGCAAGCAGCTGGTGAATATCGTGGCGGTAACTGGCGAGGGTGTGCGGTGAGTAACGTTTTTGATACTGTAGATAGTCAAAAAAGTTGTTTAACGCAGCATCATCCTCCTGTAGCGAGGGGGGGGCGTCAACAGGCGGGCTCTTAGTGACCACTCAGAGACTACCCCTTTGCAGCTGCGAAGAGGTGTCTGAGCACTGTATAGTAAAGTACCGCACCAAGATGGTTGATAAATAGCGTTCCCATATCGGCGTGATAACGGTGCGGATCAACGCTGCCGATACCTAATAGACCAATCGCTTCACTCTCGGGGTGTGAAGGGCGGTAGTCACATAGGGGAATAGCCACCGCCGAAGCGACCTCTTCGCCCTGATCGGCAAAGAGTAGCTGGCGTTGTTCACGGGTCAGGCGACCGCAGATACTGCGTTTTTTACTTAGCATCAGACTGAAGGCCGGGAGTCCGTGGCTATCGGGATCAATATACTCACTGCGCTGCGCTGCAGCGGGGTGGAAGAGGCGAATGCTGACCAGATCTGCATTAAAGTCATTTTTAACGGCGCTGGTAACGCATAAAAGCGCCGCATCCAGCGAGTTGCTCTGCATCAGATTAAGCATTAATTCGTGCAGCCGCTCCAGCAGTTGTTCGTTGCTGCGGGCAATCTCTGCAAGTTGCGAGAGGTGAAGATTGGCACTGCGACGGGCGTCACGCAAAACCTCAATCTGGCGTTCGATAAGCGATACTGTGCCGCCATGTTCGGCGTGGGGCAGTTGAATAAGCTCTAAAAGAGAGGCATGGCGCAGAAAAAAGTCGGGGTGGGCGCGCAGGTAATCGGCAACTGCCGTCTCATTCATCGCTTCGGGTGGTTTCATCATTGAGCGCTCTCACTGGTTAGAATTGGTATGTCGGACAGGTTGATATGACCTTCAAAAACGGTGGTGGCGGGGCCGCTCATCCAGACGGGCGTTCCCTCTCCTGCCCAGTCGATGGTTAACTGCCCGCCGCGAAGTTGTACGACGCAGCTGCCGCTGGTGACTCCCCACTGTTGCGCCATGACCGCAGCGGCGCAGGCACCGCTACCGCAGGCAAGGGTTTCGCCGCTACCGCGTTCATAGACCCGCAGGCGCAGGGTATGCGCATCCACCACCTGCAAAAAACCGACATTCACCCCCTCGGGAAAGTCACGATGAGCCACCAGAGCCGGGCCAAGGGTGGCGACCGGGGCGCTGTCGATATCTGCAACACGATAGACTAAATGGGGATTACCCATGGATACCGCGCCAATTGAGAGTGGCGCAGGGTGATCGGGTAGCGTCAGATGATAGGCTGGCTGACGTAGGGGCGCCTTAAAGGGGATCTTTTCCGGATTGAAATCGGGAACGCCCATATTCACTTTAACATCACCATTTTCAAGTAGATAGAGTGTCAGTTGCCCACTGGCGGTAGCCACATGAATCTCATCGCGGTCAATTAACCCCTTGTCACGCACATAGCGGGCAAAGCAGCGTGCCCCGTTACCGCATTGACTGACCTCACCACCATCCGCATTAAAAATGCGATAGCTAAAATCGATGGCGCTGCTGTTGGCAGGGGCGGGCGCGACCACCAGCAGTTGATCAAAACCAATACCAAAGTGGCGGTCGGCAAGCGCGCTAATCGCTTTGGCGCTTAGTGAAAAGGGGTGATTAATGGCGTTAATGACCATAAAATCATTGCCAAGCCCCTGCATTTTGGTAAATGTGAGTGATGTCATGATTGTCATGCTGCTATTCTAATGAGATGTCGTCTACAATCAAGCCATTTAAAATCTTGATTAAAGTGGGGCGGAGATCAGCCGTTACTTTGGCAATGAGCTGCATAACGGATAAATTTTTAATTTTTAATTTTCTTGAGGGATCATGAAAAAAAACCTACCTGTGACCAATCGTGAAGTGTCGTTTCCCAAGGGAAAGGCGATTATTTCAACAACCGATACGAAGGGAATCATAACCGGCGTTAATCGTATTTTTTTAGATATTAGTGGTTTTACAGAAGAGGAGTGTCTTGGTAAAAATCACAATATGATACGCCACCCCGAGATGCCTCCCGAGGCGTTTGCCGATCTCTGGGCGACGGTTAAAGCAGATAAACCGTGGCGTGGTATCGTAAAAAATCGTTGTAAAAATGGTGATCACTACTGGGTAGAGGCTTTTGTCACCCCGATAAAAGATAGTCAGGAGAAGTTGCTGGGTTATCAGTCGGTGCGCAGTGCGCCGACCCGCGAACAGATCACGGCGGCAGAGTCGCTCTATCGTCGCTTGAACAGTCGGGAGATCACAGCACTGCCGAAAAAGAGTGAACAGCTCTCGTTTGCCACGGTTATCATGTTAATGATCGCTCTGGCACAGCTAATTCCGCTACTGCTCTCGCTGCTATGGCTCTTTGATCTCGTTCCGGCGTGGGCGATTGTCGCTGGCGTCGCTCTCTCCACGGGGGTTCTTTTTGCTACGATGTTGCAGTTAAATCGATCAGTGACCATACCGTTGCAGGAGGTGACCCATTTTTCCACCCGCATTGCCAATGGTAATCTGCTGGAGTCGCTAATTATTAACGGCAGCTGCCGAATGACCGAGCTTAAGCTGGGAATGCGGATGATGCAGGCGCGGCTGTTAACGGTGATTGAACGCATGGCCGATGCTTCCAAAGCAGTCGCCGAAAGTGCTGGGCAGTTGTCCCATTCAACTCGGGAGATTCTCGAACTCATGGCGCGGCAGAGCAATGATACACAGATCGTTGCTTCGGCGATGACCGAAATGTCCTCAACGGTGGAAGATGTCGCGCGCAGTATGGATGATGCCTCACGCGCCACAGCCCAAGCAGCGGATGATACTCACCGTGGGTTGAAGGCGATGCACTCGGTGCGTGAATCGGTGGAGCGCATGGCAAGCGGCACCGAGAGCTCCTCACAGGCGATTGCCAAGCTTGACGAGTTAAGTGGAAAGATTAGCGACACCATTTCAGTCATTCAAGGCATTGCCAACCAGACCAATCTTCTTGCGTTAAATGCAACCATTGAGGCCGCGCGTGCCGGTGAGAGTGGTAAAGGTTTTGCGGTGGTTGCCGAAGAGGTGAAGAGCCTCGCAGCACGAACTCAGGATGCCACCGCAGAGATTGAAGGGGTAATTGGCGAGATTCGCCAGGGTGTCGACTCCGTAGTCGCCGCCATGGCGAGCAGCCAACAGCAGGCAGGGGAGGCGATTACCCGAACCAATGAAGCCGAGCGGGTATTTAATTCAATTAGCACAGCGGTTAACAGCGTTAATGGGATGAACGCCCAGGTCGACCAAGCCGCCACCGAGATGATTGGCGTTGCTGAAGAGATCCATCATAGTCTGATAGCAATAAGTGAGATGACCCAAAACAGCGTCGAAATGAACCGCGCCAATAGCAAATCGGGAGAGCAGCTAAATAAACTCTCCGATGAGATGCAACAGCAGTTCGCTTTTTTTAAGATTTAACCAAAATGCAGGGCAGGGCAACGGTTCTGCCCTGCCGCGACGCCTGAAAAAGCGTAACCGTTCAGGCCCCCACCACTTCGCCCCCTCGGGTTGGGGTGAGGTTAAAAGGCGGCAGGGGAGTGAACGGTTACGATCTACTCTCAGTGATTGCCGCCACGGGTCAGGCTGTGGGCGAATAAGGGGCGTAACTGGATTGGGCGGGGTGGTGGAACAGCGGCGTTGGCGATGACCGAAGGTCAAGATTCCTTGGAATTGCATCTTTTGCAGTCAATGACTAATATGAACTCATTGCACTATGGAGGGCTAATTGATG
>JADGBN010000061.1 GCA_015231435.1 Gammaproteobacteria bacterium | reverse complement strand
CAGATTCACTGTTAACCACCGTCAGATTGGGATAGAGCCCACGAAACTTCTCTTCCATCGAGGTTCCTTTGGGGAAAACGATAGTAGCGTCAGAGAGACTCGCTGCATCAGCAATAAAGTTGTGTTCGACACGGGTAATAAAGACATTGGGATCGGTGAAAATCGGATCGGTGAAAATTAGCCACGCATCCCGCTCCGGAGTTCGGTTAAGCAGACTGACCACCTGACACTCCCCGGCCTGTGAGGCGGCAAGACTGGCAACCCAGTCGGTGGTCTTAACTATCGAAAAAGTAACACCGGCACGCTCCCCCACCAGACGCAGCAGATCAGCGCCAATACCGTGATGGTTACCCTCCTTATCGAGGGTTTCAAAGGGCGGCCAGTCAGGATCGACGCACACTTTTACCTCACCCAACTGCGCGGTAATGCCGGTTGGCTCGACAGCAACCAAGGGGGATAACACCAGCAGCAGCAACAAAGGTATCCACTTGATAGTACGCATCCCATCTCCTTTTTTAATATTGAGCAGATTAAAGTAAATTGTACCATTTAACACTGCTATGCTTTCAAAGAGTTTCCGTCACTTCAAAAGCGCGTATGGCTGCGATCGCATCGCCCAAAAGGGGGATACCAACCCAACGAACCGCAGGCGCATCCAATAACGGCTCTTTGGCAGCAAAAAATAGAGAGTTAGCCGACCCGTGACTAGCATCTGTGGCAGATTTCACCTATGATGACCCTATCGTTGATAAGGCCAATTGAAAAAAGGTCTACTTATTTACCCAGACGACTTGGAAACGTAGCCAACAGCGCTGCCATTTCAAGTCACTAGGGTGTAAAGCAGAAAGCACCCTGTCCCACCTCGGATACAGGTCTCCTCAGGCTAAAGTAGTGAACGTTATTTAAGGTAACCTCATGCCATATTATAAGATTCATGACCGTTTTCATCACCACAACGGAACGGGAACAACCTGTTCCCCGATATCCAGCGCCGCTTCAGGGATAGTGCTTAAACCGGTTATCACCTTCGCGCTGCTTCTGTCTCTGCTGCTCTCCGGATGTAGCCTGCCCACCATTCTCTCAGAACGCGACAGCGGCGAAATTTTGCCCGGCGGACACGATCTCTCACGCATTGACATTACCATTCTTCCCGATCCAAAAAATGCCGCAATAACCACCAGCAGTGCTAAACGACTCGCCACCTATTATAAACACCCGACCCTAACCGCTGAGGCGATCGCTGCACGCATTGCGGCGCGCAGCAGTGAAGGCGCGCAAAGCAGTCCAACTGATACGGGGATCTGTATTCCACCTTTTGATCTCTGGGACAGAATCCGCGCAGGTTTTGCCATGAAGCCGGTATTTAATCAGCCGATTGCCGACAAGATTCACTTCTACAGCCAACGTCCGGACTATGTGCAGCGTGTCGTTGAACGTGCGACCCCCTATCTCTTCTATATTGTCGAAGAGGCAGAACGGCGACATCTACCCCTCGAATTAGCCCTTCTTCCCATTGTTGAAAGTGCTTACCAACCAATGGCTATCTCCAGTAGCGGCGCTGTGGGTCTCTGGCAGTTTATCCCCTCAACCGGACTGAATTTTGGCCTTAAACAGGGCTACTGGTACGATGGTCGTCGTGATATCGTCGCCTCAACCACCGCTGCCCTCGACTTTCTTGAGTCCCTCTACACCCGCTTTGACGGCGACTGGGAGTTGGCACTGGCCGGTTATAACGCCGGTGGCACCCGAGTTGAGCAGGCGGTTAAAAAGAATGCTGATGCTGGCTTACCTACCGATTACTGGTCACTCGATCTGCCCAACGAAACCCGTAACTATATTCCAAAACTTCTCGCGATTAGCCATATTGTCGCCAACCCACCGGCGCATGGTCTTGTCCTGCCCACCATTAGCGATGATGCCAAACTCACTCGTGTTGAAGTAAGAAGACAAATCGACCTTGATCTAGCTGCTAAAATGGCGGGGATCTCCCTAAATGAACTGCTTAAACTCAACCCGGCCTTCAAGCGCTGGAGCACCGATCCCGAGGGGCCGCACTACCTGCTGCTGCCAATTGATAATGCCGATCCCTTTAAAGAGCGGTACGCCCAACAACCCCCCCCTGCTGCACGCCATAATAAAATCTACGTTGTGCGTAAGGGCGACACCCTTGGCACAATTGCCCAGCGCTTTAATATCTCGGTTGCGGCTCTAAAAAGCGCCAATGAGCTCACCGGTAATTCACTAAAAAAAGGGCAGGAGATCACGATTCCTGCTGCTAGCACCACCGTTGCCACCAAGCCTTCCGCCACAACAACCACCACTACGGCCAAAACGGCAACCGCGCCCAAACCCAAACAGAGCTCTGCAGCAACCACGACGCATACTGTTCGTAGCGGCGAGAGTCTCTGGAGTATTTCACGCCAGTACAGCGTCAGTGTTGATGATCTAAAACGCTGGAACAGTATGAAAGGTACGCCCGCCATTAAACCGGGACAGCAGCTGCGCCTTAACTCGACAACCCTCGCCGCGACCACCACAACGGTCAAGGTCGCCAGTACCCCTGCTGACACGCCCAATACGCAAACGGATGCCGCAGTCGAGGTCATTCACACCATTGTTAGTGGCGATACGCTCTCGGGCATCGCACGCCAATATAGTGTCAATATCAACGAGTTAATGAAGTGGAATCAACTGAAGCAGAACAGCCCGCTCTATCCCGGCGACCGCCTCTCTATCTACCTTAAAAACGCTGTAAACTCCTGACCCCCCCCTGCAGAGGGGGCGCAGAGGGGGCACAGAGGGAACACAGGACAACTACTCAAACTGCCTGCTTTTTAATTGCGCCAGATGACGCCGCTGTCGCTTATCGGGTCGCTGCACCGGTGCATTGTCGGTAAAACTACGCTCCAGACGCCGCGTCTCCAGCTGTTGCATACGCTGCTGACAACTCGCTTCGCTCTCGGCATAGAGGGTGGCTGCCACCGTCGCTGAACCACGCTGTTTGCCCAACTGCAGCACCACAATGGTAAAGGTCACATCCCCTTTGACAATAGAGAGCTCATCCTGACAACGCACCAGACGTGCTGGCTTAACCCGTTGACCGTTAAGATGTACATGACCACCGACGATGGCATCATGGGCGAGTTTTCGTTGCTTATAAAAACGTGCCACCCAAAGCCACTTGTCAAGACGTTGTGCAGCAGCCGTCTCCTGAGCCTCTTCTCCACCGGCACTAGCCACGCTCTTCACCCAAAAAAGAGGCCTGTAACATCTCCTGATAGTAGTCATAGGGGACCAGAGTATTTAACTCGAGCTCACAACAGGGGCAGCTAAAACGCAACATCACCCCATCCGCCGCATCATCTTCATAATCCTCACCCACAAGGTGTTCATAATGCAACATGCCATTAAAATGACAATCTATACAGACCCCCCAAGACTCAAAACCTGCTCGCATCGTTACCTCTATCACCTAGAACTCATCGACAGGCAGCGCCGCCGCTGGTGTTGTCTGAATGAGCTCACGCAGCACCGCCGTTGCATAACTGCCCGCAGGCAGATCAAAGCTTAACTGCAGAACAGTCTCGGCTAACCACTTCCAGGTTAAGCTCTGTAATGGTATTAACAGTAAACGCCGCTCCTGTTTTAACCCTGCTGCGGCTAATCCTGAGCAAAAGAGCGGATAACGGGCGGCAACCGCCGCTTCTGCAGCAGCCACTGCCGCTGCCGAAGCTAACTCCCCCGCTCCCCACATCGGACCACTCGGGTGAAGATCTGCCGGTGGCGACAGCAACCGTGGGTCATCCGCCTGCAGCGCGATTAACGGGCGGCTTGAACCCTCATAAATCGGCAGATCACCAAGCTGTAACCGTTGCCAATCGGGCTGTGCCAAACGCATTGAGAGCAGTTCATTAAAAATCCACGCCCGCGCTGCCGAAAGAAAAAGACCGCGCAGATGACGATCCTTAACGCGCAATTCACCGCTAAAGAGCTTTGCAGCGCGTTCAAGATTAGCAAAATGACGACCAAAACGCTGCGGACCAAAATAGTTGGGAACGCCACCCGCCTGTAACTGCCGCAGACGCGGCTCCAGCTGTTGCGGCGATTCGCTCAGCTCACGCAGGGTGAGGGTAAAACGATTACCCCGCAAGGTACCGCGCTTAAGTTTACGCGGATGGCGCTTAAGCGAGACAATTTCGACCCCCTCACAGGAGAACGCCGACCAGTCGGGCAGCTCCCGCCCTGAAAAATTAAGCGAAAATGTCTGCGTCGTCAACGCGTGACGATCCTTCAGTCCGGCAAAACCGACATCTGATGCCTCTAGTTGTGCGAACTGTTGCAACTGCTTGGCGACCCACTCGGTATTCGCATCACGCTTGCGCAATTTGACAAAAAGATGCTCGCCAACGCCCTCAGGTTCAAAGCCCAGCGTCTCCTCGACAATAAAATCATCGGCAGTGTGACGAATTATCGCTGTTGCAGTGGGCGCACCATAGGCATAAGCCCAAGCATTCGCGTCATATTGAGTTTCACTATTCATAACCGAAGTAAAACAGAAACAGTGCGCTGCTGTAAAGGTGTCAACAGTGCTAAACTTATCAGCGTCACCTCACGGCGTTGCTGCCAAGCACCAACCACTGACAAATGAAGAGAGTATCCATGTCCGAACCCCTCAGCCAAACCAGTGACCACACCCCGATGATGCAGCAATACCTCGCCCTAAAGGCAGGTTATCCCGAGATGCTGCTGTTCTACCGCATGGGGGATTTTTACGAACTCTTCTATGATGATGCGCAACGGGCGGCGGCGCTGCTTGATATTACCTTAACGGCGCGTGGTCGATCCGCAGGTGCGCCGATCCCGATGGCCGGGGTACCCTATCATGCGGTAGAAAACTACCTAGCGCGGCTGATTCGCCTTGGTGAGTCGGTCGCTATTTGTGAGCAAATCGGCGATCCGGGCAGCAGTAAAGGGCCGGTTAAACGCGAGGTGGTGCGGGTTGTCACCCCGGGCACGGTTACCGATGAGGCGCTGCTTGAGGAGCGCCATGAAAACCTACTGGTCGCCCTTGGTAAACAGCAGAAACAGTATGCCCTGGCCACCCTTGATCTCTGTGCTGGACGACTAACACTGCAGGAGATTGATCACTCGCACGAGTTGCTGGCAGAGCTGGCCCGCCTGCAGCCAGCGGAGTTACTACTGAGCGAAACGCTAACAGCGGCAGATATTCAGCTTGACCACCCCTGCAGCCGTCAACTACCCGCCTGGCACTTTGATAGCGATAGTGGCCGCCAACGCCTGCTACAACAGTTTGCCACCCACGATTTAAGCGGCTTTGGTTGCGAGAAGATGAACGCAGCCATCGGCGCCGCAGGGGCGCTATTGCGCTATGTGGATGCCACGCAAAAGCAGGCGCTTTGCCATTTGCACACCATTCAGGTTGAAAAACTTGGTGATGCCATTCTGATTGATGCCAACAGCCGCCGTAATCTTGAGTTAGAACAATCAATTAACAACCAGAATGGACATACACTGCGGGAGACGATCGATTGCACCGCCACCGCCATGGGGGGGCGCCTCCTGCATCGCTGGCTTAACCGCCCGCTGCGCGATCACCCAACACTGCAGCAACGCCACCGTGCCGTGGCAACCCTTCTGGAAAACGGGGGCTATGAACCCTTTACCGCAATTTTGCGCAGTATCGGTGATATTGAGCGGATTGTCGCCCGCATCGGTCTTAAATCGGCCCGCCCACGCGATCTCACCCGCCTTCACGATGCCCTGAGTGCGCTGCCGCAACTACAATCGCAGCTACAACAGAGCGGTACAACGCCACGCCTGCAACAACTACAACAGCAACTGTTGCCGCAACCAACCCTTTGCGATCTGTTAGCACAGGCCGTCGTCAGTGAACCGCCGCAACTCATCCGCGATGGTGGCGTGATTGCTCCGGGTTATGATGAAGAACTCGATGCGCTACGCGCAATTAGCGAAGATGCCGAGAGTTATCTTAAAGATCTCGAGCAGCGGGAGCAGCAACGCAGTGGTATCGCCACCCTGCGCGTTAACTTTAACCGCGTACATGGCTACTATATTGAGGTCGGACGTAGCCACAGTGAACGTCTTCCCGAAGAGTACCAACGCCGCCAGACCCTGAAAAATTGCGAGCGTTATATCACCCCTGAGCTAAAAGCCTTTGAAGAGAGGGCGCTCTCTGCCGCAGATCGTGCCTTGGCTCGCGAAAAAGAGCTCTATGAGGCGCTGCTAGATCTGCTCACGGTAGATCTGATAACCCTGCAACAGATAGCCAACGCCATCGCTGAACTTGATCTGCTGCACAGTTTTGCCGCCCTTGCAGCACATCACAACCTCTGCGAACCGCTGCTGGTTAAAGAGGTGGGTATTGAGCTTTTGGGTTGCCGCCATCTCGTCATTGAAAAGACGCTGAAAGACCCCTTTATTGCCAACGATCTACTGCTTACCCGCAAGCAACCGATGCTGATGATTACTGGCCCGAATATGGGGGGGAAATCAACCTATATGCGCCAAACGGCGCTTGCGGTACTGCTCGCCCATATTGGCTGTTTTGTGCCTGCCAGCCATGCCCGCATCGGCCCTGTCGACCAGATCTTTACCCGTATCGGGGCGGCAGATGATCTCTCCGGTGGTCGCTCTACCTTTATGGTTGAGATGACCGAGACCGCCAATATTCTCCATAATGCCAGCCCGCAAAGCCTGGTATTAATGGATGAGATCGGGCGCGGCACCTCAACCCTTGACGGTCTCGCCATCGCCTTTGCCACCGCACTTGATCTCGCCACCCGTATTGGCGCGATGACCCTCTTTGCCACCCACTATTTTGAACTTACGCAGCTTGCCACGGAGTTCACCGCCATTCGTAATGTCCACCTTGACGCGGTAGAGCATGGCGAGCACATTGTCTTTCTCCACCAAATTCAAAATGGCCCCGCCAGCCGCAGCTATGGGCTGCAGGTGGCAGCCCTTGCCGGTATTCCCAAAGCGGTGGTCGAGCAGGCGAAACGTCGTCTCTCGCTGCTTGAGGCGGAAGCAGGCGAGAAGCGCAGCAAACCGCAAAAGCGCCCCTATCAACCCTCGCTCTTCGGTGATCTGCCGCTAACGCCTCCACTCCCGACGCAGCAACCTGAGCCACCGCATCCGGCGCTAATCGCCCTGCAACAACTCGATGTGGACAATCTCACCCCGCGTGCGGCGCTGGAGACCCTCTACCAGCTTTTCGAACTGAGCAAAAAGGGGTAAGCAGTGATGAACGAACCCTTCTGGCAACGCCCCCTTGCCACGCTGAATCATCAGGAATGGGAAGCGCTCTGTGATCGCTGCGGCCGCTGCTGTCTGCAACAACTGCAGGATAGCGACAGCGGAAAACTTTTCACCACCGCCGTGAGTTGCCGCTATCTGGCACTGCCAGCGGTCACTTGTAACCGCTATGCCGATCGGGCGCAGCAGCAGCCCGACTGTGTTACCATTACCCCCGAGAACGTGACAACACTCGAGTCTCTTCCCGTAAGCTGCAGCTACCGCCTGCGCGCCAGCGGACTGCCGCTGCCCGCCTGGCACCCACTGCTAAGCGGTAACCACAACCGTATGCTGAATGCCGGAATTTCCGTGCGCCACATCGCTATCAGCGCCGCTGTATTAAAGCAGAACATTGATCTTACAGAATTTATTATCAGCGACTAAAGGTACAACGTCCCAACGATGACAAGGATGACGGCGTTAATTCTCCCGCCTAGCCCGTATCACCCTACCCATTCAGGTAAAATCTGGAATTAGAAGAGTGACTAATCCCACAATCACTATTTTGACAGGATACTCAGATGCAGAAAAAGAGCGATGATAATAAGGGCGCTAAACTCTATCTTGTCCTTATCAGTATACATGGCCTTATTCGTGGCAATGACTTAGAACTTGGTCGCGACGCCGATACCGGTGGCCAGGTCACCTATGTAGTGGAACTATTGCGAGCCCTGGCGCAACACCCCGATATTGCACGGGTGGATCTGCTGACCCGACGCATTAATGACAGCAACGTTGCCTCGGACTATGCCGTTGCCGTTGAGACACTCTCCCCCAAGGCGCGCATTATCCGTATTAACGCTGGCCCTGAGGAGTATCTTGCCAAAGAGGCGTTATGGGATCATCTCGATAACTTTGTTGATAACGCGATTGACTATCTGCATCAGCAACCTCACCCCCCTAACCTGCTTCACAGCCACTATGCCGATGCCGGTTACGTTGGCAGTCGCCTCTCCCACGCGCTGGGGATTCCTCTGGTACACACCGGCCACTCCCTTGGACGGGTCAAGCGTCTGCGTCTTCTCGCCTCAGGGATGACCACCGATAGTGTCGATGAACGCTACAATATGGTGCGTCGTATCGAAGCTGAAGAGCTCACCCTTGCCAGTGCCGAACGCGTCATTACCAGTACCTTTCAGGAGATAGAGGAGCAGTACGAACTCTACGACTTCTATCAGCCCAACCAGATGCGGGTGATTCCACCGGGCACCGATCTCACCCGCTTCCACCCTCCCAAAGGGGATGAGGGCGAGAGTTCTGCTGCGGCGGCGATTAACCGCTTTTTGCGCCATCCCGACCGACCGATCATTCTCGCCCTGTCACGCCCCGATGCCCGCAAAAATATTGCCGCCTTGGTGATCGCCTATGGCGAGGACAAGGAGCTGCAACAAACAGCAAACTTGGTCATTGTCGCCGGTAACCGTGAAGATATTCAGACCCTTGATAGCGGCGCCCAGGAGGTCTTAAACGATATCCTCTATCTGATTGATCGCTATGATCTCTATGGTAAGGTCGCCTACCCCAAACACCACAATAGTGAGGATGTACCGGTTTTCTATCGCCTCACCGCGCTATCACAGGGCGTCTTTGTCAACCCCGCACTGACCGAGCCCTTTGGTCTAACGCTTATCGAGGCGGCGGCCAGTGGCCTGCCGATTGTCGCCACCGAAGATGGCGGCCCCCGCGATATTATCGGCAACTGCAAAAACGGGATACTGATTAACCCCCTTGATTATGAAGATATTTCTCGCGGACTGCGCCAACTCCTACTCCATCCAGATACCTGGAAGCGCTATGCCGAGGCCGGTTTAACTGGGGTAAGACGCTACTATGCGTGGAGCGCCCATGCCGACAACTATCTCCAGGAGATTCGTGCGATTGCCGAAAAAAGCTCGCCGCCGCTGCTGCGCGTCGCTAAACATCGTCGCCGCATGCTCTACCACGATCGTGCCCTATTTACCGATTTAGATCAAAACCTGCTCGGTGATCCCGACTCACTGCCAGCGCTGCTCCACCTGATTCATGAAAATCGTAAATGCATCACCTTTGGCATTGCCACCGGACGCAGCCTCCATAGCGCCCTGAGAGTGATGCGCCAATATAAAATCCCCGAACCCGATCTGCTAATTACCAGCCTTGGCACGGCAATTCATTACGGCTCTGAGCTAACTGAAGACAAGGCGTGGCGACACCACATTGAGCGTCACTGGACACCCCGTATCATTACCCGCACGCTTGATGGACGCCCAGGGTTAATCCGACAACCGGCCACGGAACAGGGCGCCTTTAAAATCAGCTATTTCGTTGACCCGCAACTCATTAGTTATGAGGAGATCGTCCAGTTGCTGCATCAGGAAGATCAATCGGTCAATACCTTCTTCTCCTTTGGTCAATTTCTCGATATTGTCCCGCTACGCGCCTCCAAGGGGTTGGCGCTGCGCTATGTCTCCTCACTCTGGAAAATTCCCCTCGACCATATTCTCGCTGCTGGTGGCTCCGGTGCCGATGAAGATATGATGCGTGGTAACACCCTTGCCGTGGTTGTCGGCAACCGTCACCACGAAGAGCTCTCACAACTTGAAGAGCTGGATCGTGTCTATTTTGCCAAAGCGCCCGGTGCCGGCGGTATTCTTGAGGCTATCGATCATTACGACTTTCTCAATAGCTGTCAGGTTAAACACGAGAGTGAATAATGAACCAGTGCAATCCCCTACAACTCCTTCTCTGTACTGACCTTGATCGAACACTGTTGCCTAATGGTCCCGAGCAGGAGTCTCCCGCAGCCCGCAACTATTTTCGCAAACTTGCCAACCACCCCGAAATCATTATCGCCTACGTCAGCGGACGCGATCGCAAACTGGTGGAGCAGGCGATCATCAACTATCAGATCCCCTCGCCCCATTTTGTCCTAAGTGATGTGGGCAGTACGATTTATGATCTACGCAGCGGCCAGTGGCAGCTCTGGCAAAAGTGGCACGAGACGATTGCCCCCGACTGGCGAGGGCTTAGCCATCAGGCAATTCATGCGCTGCTGGGTGATATTCACGGGCTGCGGCTGCAGAGCCACCAGCAACAGAAGCAGTTCAAGCTAAGCTATTTTTTCGCTCGGGAGACCGCAATACCGCCGCTACAACGAGAAATTGAGGCGCGCTTAACGGCGGCTGAGATTAGCGCAACCTTGACCTGGAGTATTGATGAGCCGGCAAATATCGGACTGCTGGATATTCTTCCACGCCAAGCCTCAAAATTACACGCTATTCGCTTTCTCAGTCACGAACTCCAGATCCCTAACAACCAACTGATCTTTTGCGGCGACTCCGGTAACGATATGGACGTATTAATTAGCGATATTCCAGCGGTTCTGGTGGCCAACGCACAACCGGAGATCCGCGAACAGGCGATCACCGCAGCCACAGCTTGTGGTCAACAAAGCCAGCTCTACTGTGCACAGGGAAATTTCTCAGGAATGAACGGCAACTATAGCGCCGGCATTCTTGAGGGCGTACACCACTACCAGCCGACTCTGTATAACGCCCTTTTCAACCATAATGAATCCATGAGATAACCATGTACGAACAGATATCCCACGCTCTCTTAAATGAGATTCTTGATGAGCTGAAGCCTGAAATCCGCCGCCAGAATCTACGCCACTTCTATACCCGCCTTGGTGCGAACTTTTACGCCATCCACTCCCTCTTTCACCACCTCTACGGCAATCGCGATGACTTTAAACCGCAAATGGTCAAGCTGGTTGAGGTGATGGCTTCACGTTACATTGAACGCAATAGTGAACTTGAACAGCGTGATATCGAACGCCAGAAAAATCATAACTGGTTTCTTAGCCAAGAGTTGGTAGGCATGGCGGTTTATGCCGATGGTTTTGCCGGCAACCTTGAGGGCGTCTGCCAGCACACCGCCTATTTTCAGGAGCTGGGCATTAATATGGTACATATTATGCCCATGATGGTCTGCCCCGAAGGTCGCAGTGACGGCGGCTATGCAGTGAGTGATTTTCGTAATATCGACCCGCGGATCGGCTCACTGGAGGATCTCGCCACCCTCACCGCCGATCTGCGGCGTCGCGATATTCTCCTGGCACTCGATGTGGTGGTCAACCACACCTCGAACGAGCATCCCTGGGCACAGCGGGCACAACAGGGAGATACCACCTATCAGGAGTACTTCTACACCTTTCCCAATCGTGATATTCCCGATATGTTTGAAGAGTCGATGCCTGAGGTCTTTCCCCATACCGCCCCGCAAAATTTTACTTGGGATGAGACAATGCAGCGTTGGGTGATGACCGTCTTTAACAACTATCAGTGGGATCTCAACTATAGCAATCCCTCGGTATTTATTGAGATGATCGACATTATTCTCTTCTGGGCGAATCAAGGGGCAGATATTGTTCGCCTTGATGCCGTCGCCTTTCTCTGGAAAAAGATTGGCACCAGCTGTCAGAACGAACATGAAGCGCATCTGATTTTACAGTTAATGAAAGATTGCTGTCAGGTTCCCGCCCCAGGTCTTCTCTTTATTGCTGAAGCGATAGTCGCCCCTACCGAAATTATTCGCTACTTTGGTGAGGATGCGATAATTGCCAAAGAGTGTGAAATCGCCTATAACGCGACCTTTATGGCACTGCTATGGGATTCCGTCGCCACCCATAACGCCAAGCTACTCAATCAGGGCATTCGCAGCCTTCCCAATAAACTTGATCGCGCTACCTGGCTAAACTACATTCGCTGCCATGATGACATCGGTTTTGGTTTTGATGATCGGGATATTAGCGCCTGCGGCTATAACCCTTACGAACATCGACAGTTCCTGATTAACTACTTTAGTGGCGCCCATCAAAACTCCATCGCCCGCGGCCAACCCTTTGGCTTTAACCCGAAAACCGGAGATGCCCGCATCTCCGGTTCCCTCGCCTCGCTCATTGGCCTCGAGCGAGCGCTGGAGTTAAATGATGAGAAGATGATCGATATCGCCATCACACGAATTCTGCTGATGCATGGGATGATTCTCTCCTTTGGCGGCATTCCCCTGTTGTACTACGGCGATGAGATTGGCACCCTGAACGACTGTACCTATCTCGAAGATGAGAGAAAAGCAAACGATAACCGCTGGATGCACCGCCCGCGTATCGATTGGGAGAAGGCGGCAAGACGCCAGCAACCGGGAACGGTTGAGCAGCGCATCTTCTTTGCGCTTAAAAAGATGATTGCCATACGCAAAACCATTCCTGCCTTTGCCGACTTCAATAATCGTGAATTGATTAGCGTCGACAACCCCCACCTCTTCGTCTTTTTACGCACCCACCCGCTGCAGAGCGACGCCTCGGTTCTGGTAGTTGCCAACTTTGACGCCAAACCACAACACCTGAACATGAATAACCTCGGGCAGCGACGGGTGTTTAAATATGGAACAGCCCGCGATTTGCATAGTGGCGCGGCGCCGGCGATCTTTAAGGATGAGCTGGTCATCTCCCCCTACCGCTTCTACTGGCTTGCCGATGGCCGCCCCGAAATACGTTTTTAAACTGAATTCGGCTCGCCTCAGTCTAAGACAACGGTTTCTCCCAGAAATCAGCGCTGCCCATCGCCGCATCAAGAATATACTCACTAAAACCGAAGCGGCGATAGGCGCTTCGGGCGGGCGCGTTACCCTTTAACACCTCAAGGGTCAGCTTACAACAGCCGCGTGCCCGGGCGATCACCTCCACCTGCGACAACAGCAACTGGCTCACCCCCTTGCCGCGCCACGCAGGAAGCACCACAACATCGTGAATATTCACCAACGGCTGACAACTAAACGTCGACAGGGTGATAAAACAGTTCACCAAACCTACAGCCTGATGATTACAATAGGCCAACAGGGAAAAAGCATGGGGCATTGCCGCTAGCGCTGGCAACAACTTGTCGCGTACAGCAGCACTTAACGGCGTCCCGCCACCCATCGGATCTGACGCATAGCAATCCAGCAGATAGAGCAGCGCCGCACCCTGCTCACGGTTCTGGTAGTCAACCTCGATAATCTTTAACTCACCTGCTGCCAACGCTGCCATCTTCTCTCCCGATAGCGGCTACCTTCACCCGCGTTGCTACGCTTGTGAGCCGTTTTATCATGCCAACTTTAAATTACATTCAATGCACAGATCCCAGTTAATATATACCCAAACTACTTGGAAATGCAGGTAGGCGGCAAAGTCGCGAATCCCCATGAGCATAGATTAACTATGTGATTGGGGTGAGCGACTGAAGCCAACGACCCTGCAGTTTCAAGTAGAAAGGGTAT
>JADGBN010000060.1 GCA_015231435.1 Gammaproteobacteria bacterium | reverse complement strand
CGGCTGTAGCGTGCGCAGCTTGGCCTTTGGTGCAACGAACCAGCATTTTCAAGGATGACGGGTATATACCCAAACTACTTGGAAATGCAGGTAGGCGGCAAAGGCGCGAATCCCCATGAGCATAGATAAGCTATGTGATTGGGGTGAGCGACTGCAGACAACGACCCTGCAATTTCAAGTAGAAAGGGTATATCCAATGAATGTGGTTTATCTAAACATAAGTAAGGAGTACAACTTTGCCGATAGAATTTAAAGAGGTTTATCTGTTTAGTCAGCTTAATGAGCAGCAGCTGGCGAGCCTGCGTCAGGGAAGCCGGCAGATAGCTTTAACCGACGGGCAGGCACTGTTTCAGTTGGGCGACCGTGCAAAATCTTTTTATGTGGTTAAAAGCGGCAAGATTAAACTGAGTCGTCTTGGCGTAAACGGCAATGAGAAGGTGATTGAGGTGGTGATGCCCGGTAAAACCTTTGCTGAGGCGTTAATGTTTAGCGATCAGCCGGCATATCCGGTTGCGGCGCATGCCTTGGGAAAAAGTGAGGTGGTCGCTTTTGAGAGTAGCCGTTTTCTTGCCATGCTTAGTGACTCACCCCAGACCTGTTTTCGTTTAATGGGCGAGATGAGCATGCGGCTGCATGCGTTGTTAAGCGATATTGATACCCTCTCCTTGCGTAGTGCCACAGAACGTGTTGCCTCCTATCTTTGTCAGCAGCAGTTTATTAATGGCAAATCGCGGATCTCCTTTGAGCTGGATACCCCCAAGGGGGTGCTAGCATCCCTGCTGTCAATTAAGCCCGAAACGTTGTCGCGCATATTTCACAGTTTGGCGGAGGAGAAGATTATTGAGGTGAATGGCCAGCGCATTGACATTATTGATCCGGAATCGCTAAAAAATTATGTCCACGCATCGGGGATCTGTCCCTATGGTTCATCCTCAAGGTAGCGGTTGGCGTTAGAAGAGCAGACGGAAGCCAAGGTGAGTCTGATCTTCGAGTTCCAGGGTAAAGCGTCTATCCTTAATATCGCTTTCGATATAACGATGACCGATATAGATAAAGGCTTGGGGAATCATCTGGTAGTCGATACGAACAGCGGCCTCGGTGAAGTTATCCGCATCGCCGCTGGCGATAATATCGGGTGCGTGGTAGATCTGAGCACCAATTCCTAACCGTTTCATGGGTGAAAAACGGACCCATCCGCCGAGTCCGAGGGCGTAGAGACTATAGTTATCGGGATTGCTGATATAGAGGCGACCCCCCATGCCGATATGAAAAACCCCCTGATTGCTCCAGTTCTCTCCCTGCACTGCAAAGCCAAGGTGAAAGATATTCTTATCATTTTCATGGTAGAGCAGCCCCACCTCACCACTTAGCCCCTGCATCGTGCTCAGGGTGTTGCTTTGGTAGTTAAGGCGTAGTGCCTCATTATGTACGTCAATATCAACCAGCTCTGCACGACCATAAAGAGGCAGTAGCAGCAGCGCCATGAGAAGAGTGATTTTTTCTTTCATATCAGTTCCTTGAAATAGTGGATCGTCTGTAATGGGCGGTTATTAACACGATGGGCTAACCCATTTTAACCCGATTGGAAAGAAAAAACCCCGCAATGCGGGGTTTTTTCCTGGTCGTGCCAGCTAATGTTGTCAATAAAGACTACATCATGCCGCCCATACCACCCATGCCACCCATGTCACCACCCATTGATGGTGCAGGATCATTTTTAGGGATCTCTGCGATCATCGCCTCAGTGGTGATCATCAGACCAGCAATGGACGCGGCATTTTGCAGTGCCGAGCGGGTCACTTTGGTCGGATCAAGAATACCCATGGCGATCATGTCGCCGTAGGTGCCATTGGCGGCGTTGTAACCGAAGTTACCCGTGCCCTCTTTAACCTTGTTAACAACCACTGAATCTTCATCACCGGCATTACGCACGATTTGACGCAGTGGCTCTTCCATGGCGCGACGCGCGATTTGAATACCGATATCCTGATCGTTATTGTCGCCTTTAAGATCTTTAATGCTATCAAGCGCACGAATCAGGGCAACACCACCACCAGGAACCACACCCTCTTCAACTGCTGCGCGGGTGGCGTGCAGGGCATCTTCAACACGCGCTTTCTTCTCTTTCATTTCGACTTCGGTCGCGGCACCGACTTTAATTACGGCAACACCACCAGCAAGTTTTGCAACGCGCTCCTGGAGTTTTTCGCGGTCGTAGTCAGAGGTGGTCTCTTCCATCTGGGCACGAATTTGGGTCACACGCGCTTCGATCTCATCATGTGAGCCAGCACCGTCAACGATGGTGGTATTCTCTTTAGTGATGGAGACTTTCTTGGCGGTTCCGAGATCTTCCAGGGTTGCTTTCTCCAGAGACATACCAACCTCTTCAGAGATCACCTGACCACCGGTGAGAATGGCGATATCCTGAAGCATCGCTTTGCGACGGTCGCCAAAGCCTGGGGCTTTAACTGCAGCAACTTTAACAATACCGCGAATCGAGTTAACCACTAGCGTCGCCAGTGCCTCGCCATCGACATCTTCGGCAATAATCAGCAGGGGCTTACCCGATTTGGCAACACCTTCAAGAATCGGCAGCATTTCGCGAATGTTGGAGATCTTCTTGTCATGCAGCAGAATAAAGGGGTGCTCAAGTTCAGCGGTCATCGACTGCTGATTGTTAATGAAGTAGGGGGAGAGGTAGCCACGGTCAAACTGCATACCTTCAACGGTCTCCAGTTCATTCTCAAGGCCGGAACCATCTTCAACGGTGATAACACCCTCTTTACCTACTTTGCCCATCGCATCAGCAATAATGCGGCCGATGGATTCGTCTGAGTTGGCGGAGATAGTGCCTACCTGCGCGATAGAGTTATCATCGGTGCAAGGTTTTGAGAGATTAGCGAGGGCGCCAACCACAACGGTCACGGCTTTATCAATACCGCGTTTGAGATCCATAGGATTCATACCGGCGGTGACCGATTTCATTCCCTCACGAATAATTGCCTGGGCAAGCACTGTGGCAGTGGTGGTGCCATCGCCGGCGATGTCAGAAGTCTTGGAGGAGACCTCTTTAACCATCTGTGCACCCATGTTTTCAAATTTATTCTCAAGCTCGATCTCTTTGGCGACGGAGACACCATCTTTGGTGATGGTTGGTGAGCCAAAGCTTTTATCAAGAACGACATTACGACCTTTAGGCCCGAGGGTCACGCGTACAGCGTTGGCAAGGGTGTTGACGCCGTTGAGCATTAGTTGACGCGCATCTACCGAAAATTTGACTTCTTTTGCACTCATAGTTTTACTAGTTCCTTAATTAAATAATTGATCTGAATTGTTTTTGGTGTGATTGAGGGGGAGGGCTACGCCTCGACAACACCCATCACATCTTCTTCACGCATCATTAACAGCTCTTCGCCATTCACTTTTACGGCGGTGCCGGAGTATTGACCAAAAAGCACTTTATCACCGGTTTTAACATCCATCGGACGCACATCACCACTTTCGAGGATTTTGCCTTTACCCGTGGCAAGTACAACACCCTGATTGGGTTTCTCGGCGGCAGAGCCAGGTAGGACAATGCCTCCAGCGGTCATCGTCTCCTCTTCCATACGACGAACAAGAACACGATCATGCAGCGGACGAATATTCATACTTCATATATCTCCTGAGATTAGATTGACGATTTATTGAATGATAACAACATGATATTAAAACTGCCATTAGCACTCTGTTAGAATGAGTGCTAATAGTGAGGTCAGCGCAATGCCCCTTCAAGGGGTAGGTGAAAATTTTTTGTCGGCTTTAACGATCATCAAGACGCTGATACTCACCCTCAATGGTTGATCGCTGCTTGGTTGTCGTGGTGGTCTGGCTTGGCGGCGTGAACAGGGTGAAGAGTTGCGGGGTAAGCCCCATGGCGAGGCGACGGCGCAGCGGTGGGAGAAGTAGCAGAAAGCCGATACTATCGGTAAAAAATCCCGGGGTAATTAATAGTAGTCCGGCGATGAGGATCATCACCCCTTCGATAAGCAGGGTAGTCGGGATCTCCTGGCGTTGCAACGCCTCCTGAGCACGCTTCAGGGTCGCTAACCCTTGATGACGCAGCAGGGTGACACCGAGCATTGCCGTTGCAAAAATAAGCGCAATGGTGGGGAACACCCCAATGATGCTGCCGACACTCAGGAGCAGATAGATTTCAATAATCGGGATAATAATAAAGAGGGGAAGGAGGAGTTGGCGCATTTACAGGTAGTCTTTTACGGGAAACGGCCTTAGTATATCGTTACGCAAGCGTTTAATTACAACCCGTTACTTTATCTGTTGATGCCATTATTTGTGACAACACCCGCTGTTCTTGCTTTAACCACCTGTCCGAATCAGCCTGTCGCTGAAGCGTTGGCGGCTGCTTTGGTGGAGCAATCGCTGGTGGCGTGTGTCACGCTGCTGCCTGGGGCCACCTCCTTCTATCGTTGGCAGGGGGTGGTACAACGTGACAGTGAGGTGCTGCTGCTGCTTAAAACGCAGCAATCGGCGGTGGCGGCGCTGCAGGCCTATCTGTTGCAACACCATCCCTATGAACTTCCTGAGTTTATTGTTTTCCCTATTACCAGTGGTCTGCCTGCCTATCTGCAATGGCTGGAGCAGGCTGTCACCCCTTCCCCGAGTGATCATGAGTCAGAATAGAGATATGTGGTGGATAAAATTTAAGCTTGTTCTTCTTTTTTGCGGGTTACCGCTAGCGCCACTGCTGGCCTTTACTGAAACAGATCTGCTCCCGGCAGAGGAGGCTTTTATTATTGAAGCGGGAGAGACTTCAGCCACTACACTGCAGCTGCGTTGGCGTATTGCTGAAGGTTACTATCTCTACCGTCACGCTTTTAAGTTTGCGACCTCGACCCCGGGGATCGCCCTGGGTGAGGTGGAGATTCCCGCCGGTGAGCGCAAGCTGGATGATTTTTTTGGTGAGGTGGAGACCTATCGACAACAACTGACCATGAGTCTGCCCTATCAGCGTGCAGCAGCGTCACCTGCTACGCTAACACTTACGGTGGTCTCTCAGGGGTGTGCCGATATCGGCGTCTGTTACCCGCCGCTGGAGCAGACATTAACCCTCTCCCTGCCTGCTGCTTTGCCTGTCGCTCGCGCAGCGGGCAGCAACGCCTCACCGCTGGACGCATTAAGATCCCTTTTTGCCGATAGTGCTGCTGATGCGGCGGTGCTCGATGCCGATGCCGCCTTCGCCTTAGCGGTGATTGCCGTGGATAGTGAGACGTTGCTGCTGCGTGTAGAGATAGCGCCTAACCACTATCTCTATAAGGAGAAGTTTACTTTTGCCTTCACCAGTAGCGAGGCGGCGGTGAGTATCGGCGCGGCTGTTATGCCTGAGGGCGTGGCCAAAGAGGATGATTTTTTTGGTTTAACGACGGTTTATCATGATCTGCTGGAGATCCCCCTTAAGGTGCAGCGACCATTAGCAACCGCCGCACTTAATGGTCGTTTGACCATTGGCTATCAGGGGTGCGCTGAACGCGGCATCTGCTATCCACCGCTAGAAAAAGAGTTAGCCGTGACTTTACCCCCTGCAGCAGCGACTGCGGGGAGGGCGGTTGTCCCGGCGGCATCGGCTGCTCCACCGCAGTCGCCACAGGATGGTTTAGCCGCTTCGCTGGCAACGGGGAACAGTTTTGCGACGATTATGTTGTTTTTCGGTTTGGGGCTACTGTTGGCCTTTACCCCCTGCGTCTTTCCGATGATTCCGATCCTCTCCAGCATTATTATCGGTCAGGGGCATTCGATCACTTCGCTGCGCGCCTTTACCCTGTCACTGGTCTATGTTCTGGCGATGGCGGTCACCTATACCTTTGCCGGCGTGATTGCCGGTCTTTTTGGTGCCAACCTTCAGGCAGTGTTTCAAAATCCGTGGATCTTGGGTAGCTTCAGTCTGCTTTTTGTGCTTCTTGCCCTCTCGATGTTCGGTTTTTTTGAACTTCAGCTCCCCGCCGCACTGCAGACGCGCCTGTCACGAATGAGCCGTAATCAGGGGCATGGGACGCTGTTGGGGGTGGCAGTGATGGGACTGCTCTCGGCGCTCATTGTCGGTCCCTGTGTCGCGCCACCGCTCATGGGGGCGTTAATCTATATTGGTCAAACGGGGGATGCCCTGTTAGGCGGTGCGGCGCTCTTTGCCATGAGTATGGGCATGGGCGTTCCCCTGTTGCTGGTCGGGGTTTCAGCGGGGCAGCTGTTGCCGCGTGCCGGGGGGTGGATGAATACCGTGAAGGCGGTTTTTGGGGTCACCATGCTGGCTGTCGCGATCTGGATGCTGGAGCGCATTGTGCCGCCGTTGCTCACCATGCTGCTCTGGGCAACGCTGCTTATCTGTGTTGCGGTTTATATGGGGGCGGTTGATCGTATCGAGGCGCAACATAGCGGCTGGCGACGCCTCTGGAAGGGGGTTGGGCTACTGCTTCTGCTGCAGGGGCTGTTAATTTTGGTGGGCGTTGCGATGGGCAATCGTGATCCGTTGCAACCGTTGCAGGGGGCGTGGCGTGAGGCAGGAAGTGCCGAGCTGCGGACAACAGCGTCGCATTTAACTCTGCAGCGGGTAAAAACAGTGGCGGATGTTGAGGCCGCAGTGAGTGCTGCTGCCGCCACCGGGCAGCGGGTGATGCTCGACTTTTATGCCGACTGGTGCATCTCCTGCAAAGAGCTGGAGCGTGATACCTTTAGTAACCGCGAGGTGATTGGCGCACTGGACGACTGGCGGGTGTTGCAGGCGGATGTGACCGCCAATGATAGTGATGACAAGGCATTACTGCGCCACTTTTCGCTCATCGGCCCGCCGGCACTGCTCTTTTTTAATCGCCGTGGAGAGGAGCAGCGTGGTTTGCGGGTGGTCGGCTTTATCGCCCCTAACGAGTTTCTCCAGCAGTTGCGTAACGTGAATTAACTGGCGTGAAATAGGGCGGTTATAGGCGCTAACTGGCGCAGAAGTTCGGAAAAAGTGGTTGCAGGCGCTGGACTTGCCGATCTGCTTGATGCAGAATAGTCAATTAAGAGAGGAGCTGTTGCAGTATCGCAACCAATAGTTCCTCTGTCGTGGCAAGTGACATCGGACAATCATGGCGCATATTCTCCTTCTCAACGGACCCAATCTTAATCTGCTCGGTCTGCGTGAACCGCACCACTATGGCACGTTAACGCTGGCACAAATCGAACAGCAGTTAGCAGCAGCAGCAGCGGCAGCGGGGCTGCAACTCTCTACCTTGCAGAGCAATAGTGAAGCGGTACTGATTGAAAGGGTGCACCAGTCGTGGCAGTTGGTCGATTTTATCCTAATTAATCCTGCTGCCTTTACCCATACCAGCATCGCCCTGCGGGATGCCTTAAAGGGTGTCGCCATCCCCTTTATCGAGATTCACCTCTCCAATATTCATAACCGTGAGCCATTTCGGCAGATATCTTATTTCTCCGATATCGCTCAGGGTGTTATTAGCGGGTTGGGCGCCATTGGCTACTCACTCGCGCTTCAAGCAGCCATTGCGCATTTAACGCAGGCATCGTCAGCATCAGAATCGGGACACATATAATGGATATACGCAAGGTAAAAAAATTAATTGAGCTTCTCGAAGAGTCGGGTATTGCCGAGATTGAGATTCATGAGGGTGAGGAGTCGGTGCGCATTAGTCGTTACTCGCCGGCGACAATGCAGCCGATGCTCGGTTACCCACCACCCCCCCCTGTTGCAGCGGTTGCCGGTGTGGCAGCCAGTGAACCGGTTAAAGAGGCACAGCCCAGCGGTCACCAAATGCTCTCCCCGATTGTTGGGACCTTTTATCGTTCATCATCACCCGGTGCCAAACCCTTCTCCGAGGTTGGCCAGAAGGTAAAGGCTGGGGATACCATCTTTATCATTGAGGCGATGAAGATTATGAACCAGATTGAGGCGGATAAGTCCGGTACCATTAAGGCCATTCTGGTTGATAATGGTGCGCCGGTCGAATTTGGTCAACCACTGGTTATCATTGAGTAATCGCTCTCAGGAGTTCTTCCATGTTCGATAAAATCGTAATTGCCAACCGTGGCGAGATTGCCCTGAGAATTTTGCGTTGCTGCAAAGAGATGGGGATTAAGTCCGTTGCCGTTCACTCGACCGGTGATCGTGACCTGAAACATGTGCTGTTGGCGGATGAGTCTGTCTGTATCGGGCCGCCACCCTCCAGTCAAAGTTACCTGAATGTTCCCGCCCTGATTAGTGCCGCTGAGGTGACCGATGCGGTCGCCATTCACCCCGGCTACGGTTTTCTCTCGGAGAATGCCGACTTTGCCGAGCGTGTTGAACAGAGCGGTTTTACCTTTATTGGCCCGCGCTCTGAAACGATTCGCCTGATGGGGGATAAGGTGTCGGCGATTGCGTCGATGAAGCAGGCGGGGGTGCCCTGTGTTCCCGGCTCTGATGGCCCGCTTGGCGATGATGATGAGATTAACCTGCACTTAGCTCGGGACATTGGTTACCCGATCATTATTAAGGCAGCAGGCGGGGGCGGTGGCCGTGGGATGCGGGTTGTCCATGGTGAGGCGCATCTGTTGAATGCCATCTCCCTAACCCGTACCGAAGCCAAATCATTTTTTGGCAACAGCATGGTCTATATGGAGAAGTACCTTGAGAATCCCCGCCATATTGAGATTCAGGTGCTGGCGGATACTCACGGTAATGCGATTCACCTCGGTGAACGTGACTGCTCGATGCAGCGGCGGCACCAGAAAGTACTGGAGGAGGCACCGGCACCGGGCATATCGACTGAACTTCGCAACCAGATCGGCGAGCGCTGTGCGCGTGCCTGTGTAGATATCGGCTATCTTGGCGCTGGTACGTTTGAGTTTCTCTATGAAGATGGCGAGTTCTATTTTATTGAGATGAATACTCGCGTTCAGGTGGAGCATCCGGTGACCGAGATGATCACCGGGGTTGATATTGTGCGTGAGCAGTTGCGGGTCGCCGCCGGTGAGGCGTTGGCCTATCGTCAGGATCAGATCACCTTCCGTGGTCATGCGCTGGAGTGCCGCATTAACGCAGAAGATCCCGATACTTTTATGCCCTCTCCGGGCAAGGTGAATCGTGCTCACATGGCGGGGGGGCCGGGGGTGCGTATTGAGTCACACCTTTATGGCGGTTATACCGTGCCGCCTTACTATGATTCGATGGTCGGTAAAATTATTACCCATGGTGATACCCGTAATATTGCCATCGCGAGAATGCGTACCGCACTGACCGAGACCGCAATTGAGGGGATTAGCACCAATATCCGCCTGCATCAGCGGATTCTTGAAGATAGTAATTTCCAGCAGGGCGGCACCAATATTCACTATCTTGAGAAGAAGCTCGGTCTGTAAAGGTGATCTGGCAGCAGCTCACCTTCGCGATTAGCTGCGATCAGGCAGAACCTTTTTCCGATCTGCTACAGGATTATGGCGCGCTGGCGGTCACCTTCAAAGATGGTGCCGATCAGCCGCTCTTTGAGCCGCCGGTGGGGGAGCACCCGCTATGGAACCACACGCTGGTGACTGCGCTCTATGAGGACCACACCGAAATTCCCGCGTTAATTACCACGCTTACCTTGGCGTGGCTGCCGCAGCAGCTGCCCGAATATCAGCTGCAAACGCTACCTGAGCAGGTCTGGGAGCGCAGCTGGATGGCCGGTTTTACCCCCCTCTGCTTTGGCAAGCGCCTGTGGATTGTCCCAAGCTGGTATCAACCTCCCGAAGCGGCGGCAGTGAATCTGCTGCTTGATCCCGGCATTGCCTTTGGCACCGGTACGCACCCCACCACACGCCTCTGTCTTGAGTGGCTTGATGGGGCCGATGTCAACGGAAAAACGGTTATTGATTACGGCTGTGGTTCGGGGGTTCTCGCTCTGGCGGCACTGCTGTTGGGGGCAGCGCAGGTTTACGGGGTAGATACCGATCCCCAGGCGCTTGCTGCAACCCTTGAGAATGGCCGACGCAATCAGGTGGCTGCGCGTCTGCAGGTGAGTCACCCTGATTTAACCCAGGAGAGCCCGCAGGTGCCGCTGTTACTGGCCAATATTCTCAGCGCCCCCCTGATCACCCTTGCCCCCTATTTCGCCAAGCGGGTAGTGCCAGCGGGTGAGATTGTCCTTAGTGGCATTCTTAGTGAGCAGTGGCAAGCCGTTGCCGCGGCCTATCAACCCTATTTTGTGCTGCAGCCGCCGACCTTTCTTGAGGGCTGGGTACGACTCGCTGGGCAACGCCATCACCATTAAGCGTTAAGATGGAAGCCTGCTGCCCTTATTGCCAGATCCCTTTCTCACTGGATGACGCAGAGGTGACCGTCGAGTCAGCACATTTGCGCTGTCACCACTGTAAAAACCGTTTTGCCAGCGTCGCTGGTGTGGTTAAATCTCCCCGACAACAGCGCGCCTTGGCCGCAGCACAACCCTATGCGACGGCACTGACGGCGCATCAACCGCAAGCGAGCCGTGTGCATAAGCGCAACCTTTTGCCCGGGTTCCTGCTGTTGCCGGCGCTGCTGCTGTTGGCGTGGCAACTGCTCTACCTGCAGCGTTACCGGATTGCCCCCGATCTTTTGTCCCTGCTGCCGCCGCCCTGTCGCTATCTATTCTGTGATCTACCGGCGCCACAGGAGATGGCAGCGCTGCAAATTGTCACTACCCTAATTACCCTGCATCCTGATTATCAGGGCGCACTTCTGTTGCAGGGGGAGTTGGCCAACCATGCCCCCTTTGCGCAACCCTCTCCCGATCTGCTGGTCACCCTTTCGGACATTAACAGCCAGGTTATCGCGCAGCGCCGTTTTAGCAGCAGCGACTATACGGTGATTTCTTCGAATGCGCCGCAGCGCTTTGCCAGTCACAGCACCCTGCAGTTTGAGCTGGCGTTGCTGGTGGATGAGCAGCAGGTGGTCGGGTATGAGCTGCAGCTACTCCCGAGCGCCCCTGTTCCCGGGCCATTTACCCCTCTTTTTCAACGTCTGGATCTCTCTTTTGGGGGATGAAAAAGGTGATGCGGCGATCATCCTCTCACCTTAACCGATAAGTGCGTGGTCTGGTCAGCTGTGCTAAAATCCCTCTGTTTTTTTCTTTCTGAGTAAGTAGCCGCCTCCATGAGTGACTTTGTATCTGAAATCCTGCCGATAAATATCGAGGACGAGATGAAACAGTCTTACCTCGACTATGCCATGAGCGTAATTGTAGGTCGGGCGCTTCCTGATGTCAGGGATGGTCTTAAACCGGTACATCGCCGCGTTCTTTATGCGATGCGTGAGTTGGGCAATGATTGGAATAAGCCCTACAAGAAATCGGCGCGTATTGTCGGTGATGTGATTGGTAAATATCACCCCCACGGTGACTCAGCGGTCTATGACACCATTGTGCGCATGGCACAACCCTTTTCACTGCGTTATATGCTGGTGGATGGGCAAGGGAACTTTGGCTCGGTGGATGGCGACTCCGCCGCAGCGATGCGCTATACCGAAATCCGCATGGCGAAAATTGCCCACGAACTGCTGGCGGATATCGATAAAGAGACGGTTAACTTTAATCCTAACTACGATGAGTCCGAAAGTGAACCGGAGGTGCTGCCCGCGCGCATTCCCAATCTGCTGATTAATGGCTCTGCCGGTATCGCCGTGGGCATGGCGACCAATATTCCGCCCCATAATCTGACGGAGGTCATTGATGCCGCCCTAGCGCTCATCGACCAACCTGATCTGGAAATTGAGGATCTGCTTAAGATCATCCCCGGCCCCGATTTTCCCACGGCGGGTATTATTAATGGGGCGCGGGGTATTCATGAAGCCTATCGCACCGGACGTGGCCGCCTCTATGTGCGTGCCCGTACTGAAATTGAAGAGATGGAGTCCGGGCGGCAAAGAATTGTGGTTGTCGAACTCCCGTATCAGGTGAACAAGGCGCGTCTGTTAGAGAAGATTGCCGAACTCGTTAAGGAGAAGAAGCTGGAAGGGCTTTCGGAGCTGCGTGATGAGTCCGACAAGGATGGTATGCGGATGGTGATTGAGCTTAAGCGCAACGAGATCCCTGATGTCGTGCTAAATAATCTCTACAAACATACCCAGATGCAAAATGTATTTGCTATCAATATGGTGGCGCTAACGGATGGGCAGCCGCGACTGTTAAATCTAAAGCAGATCCTTAATGCCTTTTTGCGTCATCGTCGCGAGGTGGTGACCCGACGCACCGTCTATGAACTGCGTAAGGCGCGCGAGCGTGCCCATCTTCTCGAAGGGCTGGCGGTGGCGCTGGCTAATATCGATCCGATTATTGAGCTAATTAAGCGCGCCCCTAATCCTGCGGAAGCGAAGGTGGGGTTGTTGGCCCATCTCTGGGAAGCGGGAGTGGTGGTGCAGATGCTGGAGCGCAGTGGCGCGGCCTCGTCGCGCCCCGATGGGCTCTCTCCCTCCTATGGAATGGTGGAGGGGGGTTACCGCCTCTCGGAAGAGCAGGCACAGGCGATACTTGATCTGCGTCTGCACCGTTTAACCGGCCTTGAACAGCACAAAATTATTGATGAGTACCGCGAGTTATTGAATGTTATCGCCGATCTGTTGGCGATTCTTGCCAGTCGCGAGCGTCTGATGCAGGTGATTCGTGAGGAGTTATTGCTGGTACGCAGCCAGTTTGGTGACTCGCGTCGCACCGAAATTATCGCCTCGCATTTAGACCTCTCGATGGAAGATCTGATTAATGAGGAGGATGTGGTGGTGACCCTGTCGCATCAGGGTTATGCTAAAGCGCAACCGTTAAGCGATTATCGTGCCCAGCATCGTGGCGGTCGTGGTCGTAGTGCGACGGCGACCAAGGAGGAGGATTTTATCGACAAGATGTTTGTCGCCAGCACCCACGACACCATTCTCTGCTTCTCTAGCCGTGGGCGCGCCTACTGGCTGAAGGTCTATGAGCTGCCGCAGGCGGGCAGTCAGTCGCTGGGTCGCCCAATTGTCAATCTGCTGCCGCTAGAGGCGGGCGAGCGCATTACCGCGATTCTCCCCGTGCGTAATTTTGATGAGGATAAGTTCGTCTTTATGGCGACGGCAAACGGTACGGTGAAAAAGAGCCGTCTAATCCATTTTTCCCGTCCCCGCACGGCAGGGCTGATTGCTATTGATCTGGTTGAGGGCGATCAGCTTGTGGGGGTTAATATTACCGATGGCGAGCGTGAAGTGCTGCTCTTTAGCAGTGGCGGCAAGGCGGTGCGCTTTAGCGAAACTGCGGTACGGACGATGGGACGTACCTCGCGTGGGGTGCGCGGTATTCGCCTTCAGTCCGGGCAGCAGGTGATTGCCCAGATTATTGTCGGGGAAGGCGATATTCTCACTGCTACCTGTAACGGTTATGGCAAACGCACCGATGTGAGTGAGTACCCTCTCAGGGGACGTGGTGGTCAGGGGGTGATCGCGATTCAGAGCTCGGCGCGTAACGGCGAGCTGGTCGGTGCAGTCGCAGTTAGCGAGAGTGATGAGGTGATGCTGATGACCGATGGCGGTACCGTTGTTCGTATCCGCTGCAGCGAAATTTCGCGGGTTAGCCGTAATACCCAGGGAGTCAAGTTGATTAACCTCACCAAAGGTGAACTCCTGACCGGCATCGAACAGGTCGGCGAGTCTGAGCCTGACGAGAGTGAAA
>JADGBN010000005.1 GCA_015231435.1 Gammaproteobacteria bacterium | reverse complement strand
CGCTATTGCGAGGGGGAATGGCAACCACCCCCTGCTCCATCACCGCATTAAAAAAGAGCGGTCGTGGCTCTGTGCCGCTATGATCCATATCGTAGAGCATCCAGCCGAGAGAACGACTTTCGCTAATGGCGGGCGTGATCGGCTCGCCTTCAATTAGCTCAAAGGCACAGGAGAACTCCCGACACCCTAGATAGGGCTGATTAAAACACTGCCCCTTTTGGGCGCGGCGCTGAAACATCTCAGCAAATTTGGCGGCGTTATCACTCGCGCCAGCCTTATCGGTCAGGCTAAAATGGCCATGCAGGCGATAGCGAACATCACGCAAAAATAGTCCAGCGCGCTGTTGGCGCTCGTTATCAATAACACAACTGGGCATCGTATCGCCCTTCATCGCTTTGGTGATATTACCCATCGCAATCACACTACTTAACTCATTGCGCCGCAGAGTGAACCAACGAATCGGTTGCAATACCTCAATTTTATCGATCTGCCATGCTATCGCCGGCTTCCAGAGGATCGCCTCAAAAATAGCGCGAGCCGCTGATGGGGTCATCACATCATAACTAACCCGCTCTACCTTCATCTCGGGCCGAGTAAAGCAAGCAAAATCGCCCGCCACTTCCAACATAAACCCCATTGTTATCACTCCTGTTCAAGCTGTTGATTTAGCTCCAACCATCTCTGGGGGGTGACTATATTGCCACGAACCAGTGCTTGCGCTTCAGAAAAATCGCTATCTCCGGTCAATAATAGATCGGCATTGGCAGCGATCATGCAGGCCAAAAATTTAGCATCTTTCCGATCGCGTGGAAAGTCAATTGTGGTCGTTACTTCAATAATAATGACACTTTGCTTCAATAGTTCTTGCCATGATTGCAGCAGATGATCGGAAAAACCAAATTTCGGCCTGGCCATGACACCAAAGTACTCCTGTAATATCTCGTTACTGACCACCCATTGCCACTCAGTTGCCGTAATAAGCTTTATTAATGCGCGTTCAGGAGTACCATCTTTAAGGAGTGCTGATATCAGCACATTGGTATCGACCACTGCTTTCATTGAGATTGACGATACGCGGTAACTTCAGCATTAATCTCCTCCAGAGATATCTGCTCTGTTTGCGGCAACTGCTGTGTCTGTTGTAACAGTTCACGCCAGCGCTGCTCGGTGGTTTGGCTACGCTGTGAGAGATCTGGAAATATCAACATTACTTTTGCGTGATTGCCGTACCACTGGCGAAAACTGGTTGGCAACTTAATTTGCTTAAGCTCGCCACCCTGCCCAATATCGATCTCTATTTCTATGGCCTGCATAAATAAACCCTCCTAATAAACTACAAAATAGACGCTTTTGCAGATAGTAACAGATCACCAAGATTAACCCCCCATTTAGCATCATAGTAGGACTCCAGTAATAGCCGCTGTCCAGCACGGATCTCTATCGCACTGTCGGCCAGCAACCGTATGGCCCATTTTTCTGGCAGAGTCACGCTATAGCGTTGTAGTTTACGGTAGATCCATTTCTGGCTGCTATCTTGCTCCAGTTGTGCTAACCAAGCGTATATGGGGGACTCTTTACCCTCTTCCGATCGATAAGGAACGATGACCGCAACGCCTTCGTTATCGATCAGACGAAACTGGCGTTCTGCGGTGCGAAAGGCGATGGAAAGGGGGGCATCGTGAGTGGTTTGTGGGGTGAGCAGTTTGCCAATCTTCTGTTTATCCCGATCCCCTCTCGCATTTAGTTGATCAAAATAGGCGCGAAACGCCAGCGGCGCCAGCGGCTGTTCCAGTTTACCTGCATGGAGCAGCTCTTTTGTCGTATCTTCACCTTGACGCAAAAAACCGCCTGAGGCTGCTTTTGGTGGCAAAAACACCACAACCCTGCCCGGTTGCAGCAGGCGATTTTCCCGATTACAGCGCCCCGCCGCCTGCGCTATCGAGTCCAATCCGGCCATAGCACGGTAAACAACAGGAAAATCAATATCAACACCGGCCTCTATAAGCTGGGTGGTCACCACCCGTAACGGCGCATCACCCTCACGCCAACTCAACAGTGCGCTTTTGATCTCAGCTAATACCCGGCTGCGATGTTCGGCACACATCTGCGCCGAGAGGTGAAAACGCTGCCCCTCCTCGGGGAGCAGTTCGAATAGAGTGCGAGCATCTTTGCGGCTATTGACGATCGCTAGGACGACCGACTCTTCAGCCAATTGTTCGGCAATCACCCGCCAGTCAGATGGGCGAGACATACGCTTGTCCGGCATGGTCAGCGTCACGCGTTGTAGTTGACTCGCGAGATCAGCGGGATTGGTGATAATTTCGCGAACATCACCCAACCCCTCCATTATTATCTGCCCAAACGGATTTTTCTGTTGACTCAGCTCTGGTTGAGTAGCGGTACAGAGCAGCCAACTCACCCCATAATCATCAGCCAGTTGCTGCATCACCGCGGTGATTGGCGCATGAAAATCGCGCGGTAGTTGCTGTGCCTCATCGAGAATAATCACGCTATTGACCAAATTATGCAGCTTGCGGCAGCGGCTGGTACGGCTGGCGTGCAGCGATTCAAACAACTGCACATTAGTGGTGACGATCAACGGCGCATCCCAATTTTCGGCCGATAGTCGGCTGCGACCGCTCTCTTCATTCGGGGGACGATCGAGGGTGCTGTGGTGTTCCAACACCGCATCCTCACCAAGAAACTGGCGAAAAACGGCAGCGTTTTGCTCAATAATCGAGGTGTAGGGGATCGCATAGATAATCCGCCGCTTCTGGTATTTTTTAGCGTGTTGCAGGGCAAAGGCGAGACTGGCGAGGGTTTTTCCACCACCAGTCGGGACGGTCAGGCTGAATAGCCCCGACTGCCATTGTGCCGCCTCAAGCGTCTGTTGATAGATCGCATGGCGAATCTTAGCAAGGGGAGATTTTTCGCTCTGTGCCCGCTGTTGTAAACCCGTAATCGACACCTCAAAGCGTTCACTTAACTGCACCAATGTTGGCCACTGCTCGCGCTTAGCCGCTTGATCGGGTGCCATGTAGCGTTCGGTATCAAGAAAATCGGCATCCACTAGTGCCGAAAAAAGCAGCCGCATCCAGAGCGATAAGGCGGTTGGGGAACGATTATTAAAGTGTGGTAGTTGCGGTACGGTTCCTGCCAAAATGTTGGTTGGTATCTGCCCCTGCAACGCCTCCTCATACTCTGACCGACTCTCTTTAAGGCGATAGCTGAGGCTGGCTCGACCATCACCATCCCAATCGGGCAGTCCAGCATGATGACCGGCAATCAGATAAGCAAGCAGATGACCTTGACCCGTTGCCCCCAATTGCTCAATGGCATGGATCGCACCGGCGGTAGAGTGGGGAGCGCGTTGACCATTCTCAATGTGGGCATTTTCTGCTTCATAGCCAGTTTCTAAACGAATATAGTCCTGAAACCGCCGCCGATATTTGCCCAAATCGTGCCAGCGACCAGCCAGTTCTACCCATGATTCAGACTGAAAATCTCTTGCTGCTATCGCTGCTAACTTTGCAGTTTCGCTTAGATGCCCTTCAATTGAGTGCGGTTTTCTAAATTGCCCTGAATCATCACGGCAGATATGAGCGATAGCCATCTCTTACGTTTCTCCGCTGTTGGTTTTCCAGCCTCTATTCTACGACAGCAACATCGGCAAGCTACTGCCTTGCCTGCTGTTTGTTGCTTTTGTCGGCTTTGCGACAAAGCGATACATCAATAAATCATTCAGTTTCATGTAGTTACCTAATGGCACAAGCTTTGCTATCGTAGAGTTATACTTTTTTCAGAGGGTGCGATGACGGTAATGACGATGAAGCAGAAAGAGATTGCCGCCCTACTTGATGAACCCGCCTGTAGCCATAACCAGAAGGCGAAATCCGGCTGTGCTCGGCCGACCCCTGGGGCGACGGCGGGGGGTTGCGCCTTTGACGGGGCGCAAATTGCGCTGCTGCCAATTGCCGATGTCGCTCATATCGTTCATGGCGGTATCGCCTGTGCCGGTAGCTCTTGGGATAACCGTGGTACCCGTTCCAGTGGTGCACAACTCTTTCGCATTGGCATGACGACCGATCTGACGGAGCAGGATGTCATTATGGGACGCGGTGAGAAGCGTCTCTTTCATGCGATTAAACAGGCTATCGACAGCTACTCACCTGCGGCGGTGTTTGTCTATAACAGCTGCATTCCGGCGATGATTGGTGATGATATTGGCGCTGTCTGCAAGGAGGCGGCGCAGCGCTGGGGAATACCGGTAATTCCAGTGGATGCTGCCGGCTTTTATGGCAGCAAAAATCTCGGTAATCGGATTGCCGGTGAGACGATGGTGAAATATGTCTGCGGCGGGCGCGAGCCCGATCCGCTGCCACCGCACTGCCAGCGTGAAGGGATCACCGTTCACGACATCGCCCTCATTGGTGAGTACAACATTGCCGGGGAGTTGTGGCATGTGCTACCGCTGCTTGATGAACTCGGTCTGCGGGTACTTTGTACCCTGTCGGGTGATGCACGTTTTCATGAGGTGCAGACACTACACCGTTCTAAAGCCAATATGATGGTCTGCTCCAAGGCGATGATTAATGTCGCCCGCAAGCTGCGAGAGGCCTACGACACCCCTTGGTTTGAGGGGAGTTTTTATGGCGTTGCCGATGTCTCAATGGCGCTGCGGGAGTTTGCAAGGTTACTGAATGACGACCATCTTCAACAACGCACCGAAGCCCTAATTGCCCGTGAAGAGGCAGCTATTTTTCAGCAGTTGCAGCCGTGGCGGGAGAAGTTACAGGGACGCAAGGTGCTGCTCTACACCGGCGGAGTGAAGTCGTGGTCGATTATTGCCGCATTGCAGGATCTCGGGATGACGGTGGTCGCCACCGGCACCAAAAAATCGACCGAAGAGGACAAAGCGCGTATTCGTGAGCTAATGGGCAGTGATGCGCTAATGATTGAGGATGGTAACCCCCGTGCACTGATTGAGTTAGTGCGCCAGTATCAGGTCGATATTCTCATTGCTGGCGGGCGCAATATGTACACCGCGCTCAAGGCGCGCATCCCCTTTTTGGATATTAACCAAGAGCGCGAATTCGCCTATGCCGGCTATCGCGGCATGGTTGAGCTGGCACGCCAGCTATGGCTGACGCTTAACAGCCCGATCTGGTCTGCGGTGCGCCAACCACCGCCGTGGCAAGCGGCGCAACCGCTGGCGTTGCAGATGCGGCAACAGGAGGTCTCACCATGAGCCAAATTAGCAAACGCAACAAGGCGCTAACGGTTAAACCGCTAAAGGCGAGCCAAGGGCTCGGTGCTGCGCTGGCTTTTCTCGGTTTTGCGCAGGCGATCCCGCTGTTTCATGGCTCGCAGGGGTGTACTGCCTTTGCCAAGGTCTTTTTTGTGCGTCACTTTCGTGAGCCGATCCCGCTGCAAACCACCGCTATGGATCAGATCTCCACGGTAATGGGTGCCGAGGAGAGTGTCGTCTCGGCACTGGCTACTATATGCAGCAAAAACCGTCAGCAGCCGCCAGCTCTTATCGGTATTCCCACCACCGGTCTGAGTGAGACGCAGGGAAGTGATGTCTCTCGGGCGATTCAACTCTTTCGGCAGCATCATCCGGAGTATGCCGCGACCGCAGTGGTCACCGTTGCTACCCCCGACTATAGCGGCTCGCTGGAGAGCGGTTTTGCCCGAGCCATCGAGGCGGTTATTCAGGCGCTGGTACCTGCGGCAACAACGGCTGGCACTGCCCCTGGCACTCATCCACGGCAGGTGAATGTGCTGGTCAGCGCCACCTTCACCGCCGGTGATCTCGAGGCGTTGGATGAGATTATCCGCAGCTTTGCGCTGGAACCGCTCTTTATTCCCAATATCAGCGACTCCCTTGATGGTCATCTCGATAGCAGCGAATTTAATCCGCTAAGCAGTGGTGGCACCTCTGTCGCGGCGCTGAAACAGGCGGGCAATGCGCTGGCAACGCTGGTGATTGGCGCGTCAATGCAGCGCTGTGGCGATGCTCTGAAACAGCTAACCGGTGTCAACGACTACCGTTTTGATCATCTCATGGGGTTAGCCGCCACCGATGCGCTGCTGCTGACCTTAAGCGAAATCTCAGGAAACCCTGTGCCACTGCGGCTAGAGCGGCAGCGCAGCCAATATCAGGATGCCCTGCTAGACTGCCACTTCTCCCTTGGCATGAGCCGTATCGCCATCGCCGCAGAGCCGGAGCTGCTGCATGGTTTGGCAGCACAGCTGCTAGCAGCGGGGGCGGAGATTGTCGCTGCGGTCTCGCCAACCAATAGTCCCCTATTTGAACGCTGCGCGGTAGAGGCGATAAAAATTGGTGATCTTGAAGATCTTGAACGGCTTGCCGGTGATAACGCTGCCGAACTGCTGATAAGTAACTCCCACGCGGTCGCCAGTGCCGAAGCGCTAGGCATTCCGCTGCTGCGCGCCGGTTTTCCGCAGTATGACACCCTTGGTGGCCAGCAGCGCTGCTGGATTGGTTATCGTGGCGGTCGCCAGACGCTGTTTGATCTCAGTAACCTGCTGCTCGCCAGTGAGCGCGGCGAGATCCCTCCCTATCGTTCCATCTACAGCCAAAAGGGCGAGGAGTCGTCACCCCATGGCCAGGCGCACCGTCATTCAACGCCATTTACAACTTTTACCCAACCCGCAGGAGAGGCAGTGGATGCAAGCCGCCCTTAAAATCGCCTTTGCCAGCAGTGACCGACTTCAGGTGAACCAGCATTTTGGCACTGCCACCGCTTTCGCCATCTATGCGGTGACCCCGGAGAAGAGTCGCTTTGCCGAAGCCATCGTCTTTAGTGAATACGAGCAGGATGGCAATGAAGATAAACTTCAGGCAAAGATTCATGCTCTACAGGGGTGTGCAGCGGTCTATTCCCAGGCCGTTGGTGCCTCGGCGATAGGACAGCTACGCAACGCCGGCATCGAACCTGTCAAAGTGGCCGCCAGCAGCGATATTCAGCAGTTACTGGCGCAGCTTCACGACGATCTACAACAACCGCGCGGCTGGCTGCAACGCGCCCTATCCCAGCTAGATAACACCACAACAGACCACGCCACCAACCGCTTTGATCAAATGGAAGCGCAGGGGTGGAGTGAATGAAACCATCCGATAACCTGTCAGGAGTTTTCCATGAGTGCAATTGATGCCCAAGATCCCGTTTTAGAGACCCAGTTTGTCTGGCAGATGGTGCGCCAGATGCGCGCTATCGATACCTACGGCAGTTATGACAACGACAGCAGTGCCACAATTCTCGAACCCTTCATTCTCACCCCGGAAAAACGTCGTGAGATCCCGGTGATTGGTGATCCTGACGAAATTCTCGTAGCGCGCGTCAAGGGATTTTATAACGCCATCGCGGCAATGATTGAAGCGGAGTGCGGACAGATGGCCGTACCGCTGCTCAACCTGAGCCATGAGGGGTTTGGACGCGTCATTATTACCGTCGGCAAACTCGTGGTTCTCGACAAAACACTGCGCGATGTCCACCGTTTCGGCTTTGCCTCTTTAAGCAAGATGAAAGATGAGGCAGACAAACTGCTCTCAGTGGCGCTCGAAATAATTGGCAAACACCCGCAAGCAGCCGGGATGTAAGGGAGCAAGTCGTGACGGAAAATCTTGAAGATTTAGAAAAAGCGGTAAAGAGGGCAAAGCGTATTGCCAGTGAGCGGGCCGGTGAACTTCATGATCTGGTCGAGGATCGCCTTCCCGCAGGTTATGCCGAACTCCCCGGCGTTGCGGCAGCGACCTATGACGCCTGTGAAAAATGGCATTTGGCGCAAGCCGCGCTCGCTGCTGCTGAGAAGGCACAACAGGTCAACAATTAACTGGAGAGAATGATGAGTTTTATCACTGCAATTACCCGTGGCGGCACCCCCTACACCCCGCAATTTGTCAGCGAACTGCGACAGATTAACTGCATTGGCTGCGGCCGCTGCTTTAAGGTCTGCCCGCGCGATGTCTTTGAACTTATCGAACGCGAAGGGAGCCTTGGCAGCTTAAATAGTGATGACGATGGTGATGATGATCCCTATAGCGATGATGATGATGACGGCTTTGCCGACGATACCGCGATGGTGATGTCCCTTAAAAATCCCCTTGACTGCATCGGTTGTGAAGCGTGTTCGCGCATCTGTCCGAAAAACTGCTTTAGCCACCAGCCCCTTACTGCCTAACGGCAGCCACCCAATATCAGGAGAGAGAAACGATGTGGGACTATTCAGAAAAGGTGAAAGATCACTTCTTTGCCCCGCGCAATGCGGGGGCAGTGGAGAATGCCAACGCCACAGGGGATGTCGGTTCGCTCTCCTGTGGTGATGCACTGCGCCTCACCCTTAAGGTGGACCCCGACAGCGAGACCATTCTTGAGGCAGGGTTTCAGACCTTTGGTTGTGGTTCGGCCATCGCCTCCAGCTCGGCACTCACCGAGATTATTAAAGGGATGACGCTGGATCAGGCGCTTTTAGTCAGCAATCAAGATATCGCCGACTACCTCGATGGCCTGCCTGCAGAGAAGATGCACTGTTCGGTCATGGGACGTGAAGCGCTGCAAGCGGCGGTGGCCAACTATCGCGGTGAAATCTGGCAGGATGACCATCAGGAGGGGGCGCTGGTCTGCAAATGTTTTGCCGTAGATGCGGTGCTTATTGAAGAGACGATTCGCGCCAACTCCCTTCATACCGTTGAGGAGGTGAGCAACTACACCAAAGCAGGTGCCGGATGCAGTAGCTGTCATGAAGGAATTGAGGCGATTTTAAACCGTGTACTCAACGAACGTGGCGAGAAGTTTGATCCCAACGCGGTGGCCGGTGAGCGGCAAAAACCCTCCTCCGGACTGACCAACCTGCAGCGTATTCGTCGCATTGAAACACTGCTGGAGGCGATTCGCCCAAATCTACGGCGGGATCACGGTGATGTTGAACTCGTCGAAGTCGATGGTCGCAACATCTACGTCAAAATGATCGGTGCCTGCGCCGGTTGTCAGATGGCCGGTGCCACCTTAAGCGGTATTCAACAACACTTAGCGGAGGGGTTAGGCGAATTTATTTTGGTCCTTCCCGACAGCGAGTTAAGCAGACGCAAATTAACCACGGCAGCATCAGCATGAACGGTATCTATCTTGATAACAACGCCACCACCATGGTGGCACCCGAAGTGGTCAGCGCTATGCTGCCCTACTTTTCCGAACAGTTTGGCAACCCCTCATCGATGCATCAGTTTGGTGACAAGGTGGGGCGCGCGCTTACTGAGGCACGCCGTCAGGTGCAAGCACTGCTGGGTGCCGAACACGATTCAGAGATTATCTTTACCTCCTGCGGTACTGAATCCGATACCACCGCCATTCTCTCGGCGCTGCGGGTACAACCAGAGCGCAAGGAGATTATTACCACGGTGGTTGAACACCCCGCCATTCTTAACCTCTGCAAACAGCTTGAGGAGGAGGGCTACACTGTTCACTACCTTAAGGTGGATAAAAAGGGGCGCATCGATATGGGGAGTTACTACAACCTGCTCTCCGATAAGGTCGCTATCGTCTCTGTTATGTGGGCGAACAATGAGACCGGCACCCTCTTTCCCGTACAGGAGATGGCGGAGCTTGCCCACGCGGCGGGGGTGCTTTTCCATACCGATGCGGTGCAGGCGGTCGGCAAACTCCCGATTAACCTAAAAGAGAGCCGTATTGATATGCTCTCCCTCTCGGGTCACAAACTCCACGCACCCAAAGGGGTTGGGGTGCTCTATCTGCGCCGTGGTGTACGCTTTCGCCCACTACTGCGGGGTGGGCATCAGGAGCGCGGGCGTCGTGCAGGAACCGAAAACAGCGCCGGAATAGTCGCCCTTGGCAAGGCGTGCGAACTTGCGATGCAAACACTGGAGCAGGAGAAGACCGAGGTTCGGGCGCTGCGGGATCGCCTTGAGCGCGGTCTGTTAGCACAAATCAGCCACTGTTTTGTCACCGGCGACCCCGGTAACCGTCTGCCCAACACCTGCAATATCGCCTTTGAATATATTGAAGGCGAAGCGATTCTGCTGCTGCTGAATCGCCTGGGTATCGCCGCCTCCACCGGTTCCGCCTGTAGCAGTGGCTCCCTTGAGCCCTCCCATGTGATGCGGGCGATGGATATCCCCTTCACCGCTGCCCACGGCTCACTGCGCCTGTCGCTATCGCGCTATAACAGCGAAGCCGAAATTGACTATGTGATTGAGTCACTTCCCCCAATTGTTGCACAGCTTCGCAAACTCTCGCCCTACTGGCGCGGTGATGGGCCGGTCAGCAACCCACAAGATCTCTTTACCCCCAATTATGCCTAACTACCCACAACACAGCATCACCATTAACGACACCACGCTGCGCGATGGCGAGCAGTCGGCAGGCGTTGCCTTCTCGGCTGAGGAGAAGATCGCCATCGCCACCGCTTTGGCAAAACTTGGCGTACCCGAACTTGAGGTCGGTATTCCCGCGATGGGTGAGGAGGAGTGCGCCGCCATTAGCGCCGTCGCCGCACAACAGCTGAGTGCCGAGCTGATGGTCTGGTGCCGCATGCGCCGCGACGAGATCGCCCTTTGTCACAACCTCGGGGTGCAACGGATGGATCTCTCCATTCCCGTTTCAGATCAGCAGATTCATCATAAACTTGGCAAAAGCCGCGCCTGGGTACTGCGGCAAATTGCCGACTGCCTTGATGCTGCCGCAGATTCTGGATTGCAGATCTGTGTCGGTGGAGAGGATGCCTCCCGCGCCGACAACGACTTCCTCTGGAAAGTGATTGAGGTGGCACAGCAACATGGCGCCCACCGTTTTCGCTATGCCGATACGGTCGGCATTATGGAACCTTTTGCGGTTTACGAAAATTTTACCCAGCTGCGCGCGCGTTCAGATCTTGAACTGGAGATGCACGCCCATGATGATCTCGGTCTCGCCACCGCCAACACCTTGGCAGCGATTCGCGGCGGCGCGACCCATGTCAATACCACGGTTCACGGTCTTGGTGAGCGGGCAGGCAACGCCCCCCTTGAGGAGGTGGTGATGGGACTACGTCGCTTTCATCGTCAGGGCTATCAGATTGCGATGAATAACTACAGCGAGGTGTCACAACTTGTTGAACGCGCCTCGGGTCGCAGCATCAGCTGGCAGAAGAGTCTTGTCGGCAGTGGTGTGTTTACTCACGAAGCGGGTATTCATGTCGATGGTCTGCTGAAGGATCGTCTCAACTATCAGGGGATTGATCCTGCCGAACTGGGACGGGAACACGCCATGGTACTGGGCAAACACTCGGGCAGCCATGCAGTCATCGATCACTATGCGCGACTCGGCATTACCCTCTCATCGCAGCAGGCGACGACCCTGCTGTCACGTATTCGTCACTTCGCCATTGCCTATAAGCAGTCACCGCAACCGCAGGATTTACAGCAGTTCTGGCTTGATAGCCGCGAGACAGAGCGCTTACTACAGGAGCCATCAAGATGAGTAACCAAGCGCATCACGCCGCGACAACGCCCGACAACGACAACACCTTTAGCGAGACGTTTGCCGAACTCGAAAGTGCTGAGGAGTATCTCGACTACTTCGCCATCCCCTTTGATGCTGCTGTCGTCCACGTCCATCGTCTGCATATTCTGCAACGCTTTCATGACTATCTTGCCAGCCATCGGACTACGCTTGCCACCGATCCGCAACCTCGAACACGTTATGGCGAACTGCTGCAGCAGGCCTATAACGACTTTGTTCATTCCAACGCGCAACAGGAGAAGGTCTTTCGCGTTTTTCAGACCCCTGAAGCGGGGGTGACCACCATCTCTTTAAGCACAATGAAGGCAGCGATCAATGCAACCGGCAAAGTTTGATTATGGTGATGCGGTGCGGGTGATCCGCACCCTGCGTAATGATGGCACCTTTCCCGGGGTCGCCACCGGTGGCTTACTGGTACGGCGCGGCAGCATCGGTTACGTTCGTGATGTTGGCACCTTTTTACAGGATCAGATCATCTACAGCGTCGATTTTATTAACGAAGCGATTCGTGTCGGCTGCCGTCAGGAGGAGCTTCAGGGTGCAAATGATCCATGGATCGCCACCCGCTTTGAGTTTCGCGACAAAGTCACCCCACGCAGCCAGCTGGCCGTCAACGGTGAGATCATCGCCACGCCCGGAGATGCGGGTGAGGTTGAAAAGGTACTACTTAACGCCGCCAGTGAACCCGCCTACCATGTCCGCTTTACCTCACGCCTGTTACAGGTTAACGAGTCACAACTTGACGCCCTTGACCGCTTAACGTGATTAACCCGTACAACTACCACCTGCTGCGCATCGCCTTGGAGCAGTTCGGCCAGCCGCCGCAACTTCTAAGCCAGGAAAATTACCAACTTGCCCTAAGCCGCGCAAAAAAGAGCTACCAGATAGAGGCGCAGGTACTAACGCAACCCGAGGCACAACAACAGCAGATTTTGCCTGCACAAATCGACCACGCGATAAAGCAGTTACAACAGCGTTATGCGGATGCAGACGCCTTCAAAACAGCCCTTAGCGAACATCAATTGGATGAGACCGCGCTGCGTGAGGCACTCGAGCGCGAACTGCGTTTTAACGCGGTGATGCAGGATATTGCCGCCCTTCCGGTCGAGTTAAGCGAAATGCAACTTAAGGCATTTTATCAACAGCAGTCGCAACGCTTTAACCGCCCCGAACAGCGCCACGCCCGCCATATTCTCATCACCATAAACAGCGATTATCCCGAAAATCAGCCCGCCGCCGCTTTGGCGCGTATTGAGGCGATTCGCAAACAGCTTAACGTGCCGACAGCACAACGCCAACAACGCTTTTGCGACCTCGCGCAACGTTACTCGGAGTGCCCCTCGGCACTCGAGGGGGGCAACCTTGGCGAACTGCGCCGGGGTCAACTCTACCCGCAACTCGATGCCCTGCTCTTTAATCTTAAAGCACTACAAATGGGCCCCGTCACCCGCACAGAACTCGGTTATCACCTCCTTCTCTGTGAAAGCATCACCCCCGCCCGCACCCTCCCCTTTAGCGAGGTCGCCGACAAAGTTCGCACCCTGTTAAGTGAAAAACAGCGCCAGCAGCGACAACGACAATGGCTAAAAGAGATTGCCGCTATTTAGGGTGCGCTGCCCCCTATTCCCACTATCACTTCGGAGCTTTTCATTATGACAACAACCATGCAGATGCTGCGTGCCGGAATTACCGATGGTTCGATCATCCCCTTTATCGGGCCAAACGCTCTACAGGGGGTTAGCGACAGTCAAAGTGGTGAGAAGATGCCCACCAGCAGCGATGAACTTATTTTTGCTGTCAATAACGGCAAACCGATGTCACCACGACTGATGTACGAGTTTCCCCGCGCCGCAATGGATATTGAACTTAAACGGGGTCGCAAAGCGCTACATAACGCCTTGCACGCCATCTATGCGCGGCAAAGCTGGTCAATCGCCCCGCTACATCAGTGGCTGGCAACCATCACACCCCCCTATCTTGTCGATATTAATCGCGACACGCAACTACAGCTACTCTACGCCGCTAAACCCCACACCCTAATTCGCGGTGTCGCACGCCTCGGAGGCAGTGACTACCGCTTTCGTATTCACCACTATGACGGCAACCACTATAGCGATCACGAAATTGCCCAGGAGGAGGTTGACCCAACCCTACCGATCCTCTTTAAGCCGATGGGCAGCCCCCTGCCAACGCCTACCTACATCGCTTCCGATGCCGATTATGTCGATTACCTGACAGAGCTAATGGGGGGTTTTGCGATTCCCGATTTTGTTAAAACGATACGTCAGGGGAAACAGTACCTGTTGCTCGGCCTGCCGCTTAACCGCGATACCGAACGCATGGTGCTCTCCGACTTTATCTATAGCGCAGCAACCCCCGCCGGATGGGCACTCATACCGCAACCCAGCCCCAAAGAGGAGCGCTTTTGCGCCAAACTGAATATTGAAATTATCACCACCGAGATAGCCGAACTCCTACCTGAGACATCAGCATAACCTTCAACACCCTCAACAAACCGCAGACCTTATGCAAAACAGCACACCGTCAAACCCCACTGCGGGTGGCGGTGGTATGCTTTCCCCTTCAGCGTAAACAACAACGCTAACGCAACAGTACCCTACCAAGACCCTGTTGATCCTCCCCCCCTCATTGTTTCTGATAGTACTTTTAGCTATCATTTGAAACGTGCAGGAGTGCTGCCATGAACACCATGACATATAAAGGCTATACCGCTCGCGTCGAGTATGACGAGCGTGACACTATTTTAGTGAGTCGTATTCTCGGCATTCGCAACATGATCAGCTTTCATGGCGATACAGTTGCCGAATTGCGAGCTGAGTTCGAACTCGCAATCAATGACTATCTAGCGGACTGCAAGCAGCAAGGTACACCCCCTGAGAAGCCTGCTTCCGGTAAATTGCTACTGCGCGTACCGCCCGAAGTTCATGGCCGCGCACTCATTGCAGCGCAGGCAGCGGGAAAAAGCTTGAATCAATGGGCTACCGAGGCTTTGCAGCATGCAGCCCAACCAGGTGAGAATCAGTAGGGTCGATTGATCTACTCAGCAATCAGGCGGTGGATACCCTTAACTTAATGGCATTGTCGCAGCACTCATAAAATCTTAAGGATCAATTAATGAAATCCCAACATCCATCCACTGCGTTGTCCCCTAGCCATACCCTGAAACATACCATTAACGCCCAGCGTGTCCGCCTTAGGGAGATACTGGGCAATACCCTTAACCAGCATGCCAGGGAGTTGCCACCATTGCTGGGCAATACTGATGCACTGGATCTCCATCTGGGCGAGATTTTCCTAAAACTTGAGTTGTGCAAATATATCTATGCATTGGATGTGAATGGTATCCAACTTAGCTCCACCATCAGCCGTTTTGGGCCGGATGTTGAGTCACTTGGGCGGGATCGTTCTGCGCGGCCTTATATGCATCACATTCACGATGAAAATGTCGATTTCAACCTCTCAGAAGCCTATATCAGCTGCAACAAAAAACGCCCATCGCTCACGGCGATACAATCTATTCGCGACAGTAGCGGCAAACGGGTCGGTTTTCTCGGCGTTGACTACGATCTGCGTGAACTGCCGCATTCCGAGGTAATTTATGAGGAGCCGAACCAGTGGCGGCAGATCAAAGGCGACCCGGCGATTCGTAGCGGCCTGTTCCTGCAGCAGCGGGTGGAGAGCATTATGGATCGACATATTGATGATGTCCTGTCGGTGCATGAGGCGTTAATTCTGGATCAGGGTGTGCATCACGTCCAAATACACTTTTCCAGTAGTCGTTCGACTATTTGGCATGTGGATGACCCGTATGTATACCGCATTCTCACCATGGATGAGCTGATTAGCCCGAATATTTGTCTTGCCTATCCGCGTCGTGCCTATTTTGAGCGGGCCATTGTTCCGCAGCGCGATATTGGTAAAATTCTTAAACAGTTCAAAGCATTGCGCTTTGCCGATGAAACAATATACCTACGTTACGGATCGCTAAATATTGTCAATGGCAAGATCGGCCTGAATTTTTCCTGCGACGGTACGCATTATCTCAACTATGATGAGTTCTTGGCAAAAGGGCTGGAGTTCTGGTTTAGCGGCAAAACCTTCCCGCAAGCGGTGGTGCCTGCCGAAGCGCTCGATTATGCCAAATTAGATGACAAGATAGAGGAGCTCTCCGCGCGCGGTTGCGTACAGATTAACAAACTGCTGCGGATGCTGGAAAAGGAGAACCTTCCTGAAGAGCTTCATAACTACACCCCTGCCGAGCGTGATTATATTTACAATGAACTTAAGTCGGTCATGGATGTGTATCAAGGCGGCGTTTGCGGCCTCTGAGAGATAGCCGTTATCCTTGAAAACAGTGGTTCGTTGACTGTAATCACTTACTCGGTCACGTCTAACTCCAGCGGCTCAGTATCGGGAAAGCGGCGCATTATTTCCGCCGCGATGGCTTTGGTCTCTGCATCATTTTTCATATTCTGATGGGTTTTATACAACAGTAGCCAGGCTTGACGGTTTTCCGGATTAAAGGCGATCGCCACCCGCAACATCCCGATACTCTCATCGATCCCCTCATGCGCCTGCTGCTCATAGTGGGCGGAGAGCTGTTGTCGCAATAGCGGATCGAGGCGGTGCGCCTCAATTTTGCGAAAAAGCTGCGGCAGCGAGTCGGCAGGATTGAGATCAACACTTATCTGTTGCAACAGCAGCTCCAGCGCCGACTGCTCACTGTTTCCCGTCGCCTCTGCCAGGAGTTCTGCCGAAAGTGTGGAAGCGCTCGCCAGCGCCTGCAACTCGGTAGCGATGGTTCTGCTCATTTGCGAAGAGACAACGACCGGGGGCGGTTTTGATTTGGCAAACAGCGTCTCAAAAGCGTGATCCGGCAGCAGATAAAAGAGTACCGTAAAGATCAGCAACCCCGCGATAATCAGCGGCCATCCCCAGAGACGTTGCCACCAATCTGTTGACGGCAGCGGCTCCTGCTCTTCGATATCGGGGGGCACACGTACCGGTCGAGGTTCATCATCACCCTCACTTCGGCGCTGTATAACCATCTGACACCCTAACTCACTATACTCTCGGGTAAAGGTGCGAGCATCCTTTACCGAGAAGAAAGCCTCCGGCAACTCATAGGGTAGATTATCCAGCGAAACTTCCAACACCTCACGGCTTAAACCAAAGTCAACCTGCAGCTGCCCGACTAACAGCGAACGGTTTTTCCCTGCATGGGTAATGACTGCGTAATAGGTGCTGACCGGACTCATCTCAGAAACAGGGGGCTTAACCTTATTAGCAACAACTGCCGCAACAGCCGCCTGCCTTCTCTTCGCCGAGCCACCCCTCCACCTGTTCACGACCCGGGACGCTGCCCGAGTGAACAACTTTGCCATCCACCACAATGCCCGGGGTGGTTAACACGCCAAAACTCATCATCTCTTTAATCGTCTCTACCCGCTCGATTTCGACATAGAGACCCTTACTTTTTGCCACTTCGGCAATTAGCTGTTCGGCAGCCTGACAACCCACAGCATCACTACCCAGAATTTTTACACTTTTCATACGATCTCCTTAAAAATTACGGGTTGATCACCCATCAGATAATACCCTTTTTACTTAAAATTATAGGGTCTTTGCACCAAAGGCCAAGCTGCACACGCTGCAGTCGCTCACCCCAATCACTTACTTAATTCCATCATCATACTACTGTGGTTAATCTCCAGCTGTCCGAGAAATGATAACCCCAAGAGGGGGTCACTGGGCATATCGCTGTCAAGCACCACCGCATCGACCTGATAGAGGGTGATCCCCCCGATATCAATCCTGTCAAGCTTGAGATAATAACCCTCCACCACGCCCGAGGCCGTCTCACTCTTCACCGCCTTTCCCAAGCGACGGTAATCAATACCCAACTGCTGCGCGAGCAGACGGCTCATGGCAACCGTGGATGCGCCGGTATCGACCAAAAAGTTAACCGGGCGCTGGTTAATGCGCCCGGGGGTGCGGTACATCCCGTCCTGACCTTGCCAAATCTGCACCTTCTGCTTTTGTGCAGTGACATAATGGCTGCTGATCTCACTACCCAGTTCAAGATAGCGCTCTTCGCCATTTATTAGCAGCAGCGCCCCTTCGCTGTCACTGCTAATAAGTAAAATCTCATCACTCTGTTGCGGATAGGGCGGGGGCGTTGGCGAGAGCACTTTGCGCTTGCCGTTGACACTTATCGCCACCTTATCACCAAAGAGCCCCTGTACGGAGACCTGATCTTCTGCCAGCGCAGAAAAACTATGGAACATTAGCAAGAGGGCCCCGCCTAGGATAAAGTGCATTTTCACCACCTCTGCATTAGCAAAAAGAGAACGCCCATCGCCAGTAGCCCTGCCAGCAGATCATCCACCATAATGCCAAAGCCACCGCCAACTTGGCGATCCAGCCAGCGAATAGGCCACGGTTTCACGATGTCAAAAAAGCGAAATAGCACAAACCCAACTCCCAGCCATAACCAGAAGGCGGGAACAAAAGGTTCTGGATAGAGAGAGAGTGGCAGCAGAGTTAACCAGAGACCGACAAACTCATCCCAGACAATCGCCGCATGATCGTGGCTCTTTAGACGTTTGGCGGTGGCGCCACACAAGTAGATACCGAGCAGAAAAGTGACAACCAGCCAGAGCAGATAACCCCACAACGGCAGCTGCAACAGGAGAAGAAAAAAGGGAGTCGCTGCCAGCGTGCCAAAGGTTCCGGGTGCATGGCGCGCCAGCCCTGATCCCAAGCCAAGGGAGAGCAGATCAACCGGATGCCGTAAATCGCTAACCGTAGGCTCTCTCATGACAACAGAGCCCCGGCGGCGGCAAAATGGTCAAAGCCACCACGACAGAGCCACTTTGGCGCTACCCTCTCTCCCTTTTGCCAACAAGTCAGATCTGCCCCTTCGGTCAGGCGCCCCACCGCTGTCAGCGGCAGATGCAGGGTCTGTCCGATCGCTTCCACTTGTGCGCGATGCGCCTCAGGCACGCTAAAGAGTAGCTCATAATCATCGCCTCCCGTTGCCATTAATCGCAGTTTCTCCGCTGCTGCCAACGGCAACCGCTGCAGATCCTCCGAGATCGGCAACTTATCCAGCCATAGATCGGCACCACAACCTGTGGCACGCAGTAACTGCCGCAAATCGGCGACGACGCCATCGGAGATATCAATCGCGGCGTTGGCAACGCCCAGCAGTGCCTGACCTAACGCCACCCGTGCAGTCGGACGGTTTAGCCTTAAGATGAGTCGTGAACTCAGCTCATCCTGTTGCTCGGCAATCACCGCCTGTAGTCCCGCCGCTGCGTCACCCACACTCCCGGAGATGAAAAGAAGATCGCCGACGACACCACCGCTACGATACAGCGGTATTTGCCCCGCAGGGACGCTGCCGATGATCTGAATGGTCATCGCGAGCGCCCCCTGTACGGTATCACCACCAATCAGATCCAGCTGATACTCCGCCGCCAGGGCCAGCAGGGCATCACTAAAGGGTTGTAAAAATTGAGGATCGGCGTGTGGCAGTGCCAGTGATAGCGTTATCCAGCGTGGTGTGGCGCCCATCGCTGCCATATCACTTAAATTAACCGCCAGCGCCTTATAACCAATATCAGCAGCGCTGGTCTGATGCGGAAAATGGCGTCCGGCAATCAGCGTATCTACAGAGACCAGCAGCGTCTCACCAACGCCTGGAGTCAGCAGTGCGGCGTCATCGCCAATACCTAACAGCGTTCCCGGTTGGCGATAATGCGACTGCCGCTTAAAATAGCGGTCAATTAAGGAGAACTCGTTTAGTTCCATCCGCGCCGGATCATCGCGCTAGATCTCTTCAACACCTGGAGCAGGAACCACTCTGCGTTTATGCGTCGTTTTTACGACTGGCGCACCGCTGTGACGCTGATTCACCTCCGCAGCCCGCAGCAGCGTGGCAGCATTATCAAGAATACCGTTAATATAGCGGTGGCTGGTCTCTGCAGCATAGGCTTTTGCCAGCATCACCCCTTCATTAATCACCACCCGATAGGGGACATCAAGTCGCATTTTTAGCTCGTAAATTCCGATACGAATGAGTGAGAGTTCGATCGGATCAATCTGATCAAGGGGACGATCAAGGTAAGGCAGCGCCAGCGCGTCCAACTCGTCAACGACCGCAGGGATTTGATGCAGCAACTCGCGAAAGTAGCCCATCTCTACCCCCTTCATCGGCTGCTCTAAAATAAACTGCTGCTCGATATCGACAAGTGACAGCCCGGTCAGCTGCCACTGATAGAGTGCCTGCAGAGTGCGTTCGCGTGCCAAATGGCGGGGATTGGGTTGGCTCATAATGGCACTAATCGTCTCTTTAATAAAACCGCAGGCTAACCAAGCGCGCTCAGCAAATTCACCATTTCAATTGCCGACAGGGTGGCTTCAACCCCCTTATTACCGGCCTTGGTACCTGAACGCTCAATCGCCTGCTCAATGCTGTCAACCGTCAACACCCCAAAGGCGACAGGAATATCGGCATTCAGAGAGACCTGGGCAATCCCTTTGGTACACTCACTGGCGACATAGTCAAAGTGGGGCGTGCCGCCACGAATCACCGCACCGAGGGCGATAATTGCGTCATAACGGCCACTGCGTGCCATGCGTTGTGCTGCCAACGGGATCTCAAAGGCACCAGGAACACGCACGATGGCGATATTCTCTTTAACTGCGCCGTGACGCAACAGGGTATCCACTGCCCCTTCCAGCAGATGCTCTACGACAAAGCTGTTAAACCGCCCGACGACAATACCAAAACGGCTACCATCAATCGTCAGTTGCCCTTCTGTGGTTTGAATATGTTTCACCTTCTGCTCCTCAATATGTCTGAAATAATAACTGCCGATTTACTCAACGACGATCTTTGCGCAATTAAGCCAATGTCTCGGGATCGATATAGTCGCTCACCTCAAGGGCATAACCCGAGATGGCGTGTAGTTTTTTCGGGGTCCCCAAGACAATCATCCGTTCAATACCCAAATCGATAATTATCTGTGCACCAATGCCATAGGTACGCAGATCACCACTGCTCTCCTGCTGCGCTACGGCGCGGCCAGCATCTTCATCCTCAAGACGGCGAACCCGCGCTAACAGCGCGTTGTGACTCTCCTGCTGACTGAGAATAATCACCACGCCGTGGGGCTGGCTACTCATGTAGTGAAGCGCTGCACTCAGTGGCCAGTGACACCCCGGACGCAAACTGCCAAAGAGATCGCACAATGAATCCTGCATATGAACCCGCACCGGCACCGGCTCACTGCCAGCAGGATCACCCTTAATCAGGGCATAGTGCAGCTGTTGTTTAATCAGATCGCGATAGGTGACTAGGCGAAAGTCGCCATAACGGCTTGGCATTTTACAGTGGCTTACGCGTTCGATGGTCGGCTCATTCTGCAAACGGTGGTGAATCAGATCGGCGACGGTACCAATTTTCAGACCATGCTGCTGCGCAAAGAGCTCAAGATCCGGACGCCGCGCCATGCTGCCATCCTCATTCAAAATCTCGACAATCACCGCCGCCGGTTCAAGATCGGCAAGGCGCGCCAAATCGCAACCCGCCTCCGTATGACCTGCACGGGTGAGAACGCCCCCCGGCTGCGCCATTAGCGGAAAAATATGGCCGGGCTGGACAATATCCTGCGGCTTGGCATTGGGTGCCACCGCAGCGCGCACGGTAATCGCACGGTCATAGGCGGAGATCCCCGTCGTTACCCCTTGTGCCGCCTCAATTGAGAGGGTGAAATTGGTGCCATGGGCATCTTTGGTATCACTTACCATCAGCGGCAGTTGCAGCTGTTTACAACGCTCCTGGGTAACTGTCAGACAGATAAGACCACGCCCGTAACGCGCCATAAAATTGATATCTTCAGGACGGACCATTGAGGCAGCCATAATCAGATCACCCTCATTTTCGCGATCTTCATCATCCATCAGAATCACCATCTTGCCCTGACGGATATCTTCAATTATTTCGGAAACAGTATTTAATTCCACAGTTGCGGCAGTCCTTGAATTACCTTAAGTGAACGGAGTGTGCTACAGATAGCCATGTTCGGCGAGAAGTGAGGGGGATAGTTTAGCAGAAAGCGCGTCACGATGCCCTGCACCTTCGCCCTGCATTAAGCGCTCGACATAACGGGCAATCTGATCGACTTCAAGATTCACCATCATGCCGACACGCAGACTATCCAGCGTCGTACCCGCGAGGGTGTGGGGAATAATATTGAGTTCAAAACGAGCACCCTGAAGACGGTTGACCGTCAGACTAATACCATCCACCGCAATCGAACCCTTCGCAGCGATATAACGTAGCAGCGCTGAGGGTGCTTCAATCTCGATACGCTGTGAAAAGCCGACCTGCTCCAGCGTCGTCACCCGCCCGATACCATCGACATGACCACTCACCAGATGGCCGCCAAGACGCGACTGCAGGGTCAGTGCCTTCTCAAGATTGACACGATCGCCGGGTTTGAGAGCACCATGGGTCGTCAGGCTTAACGACTCGCGGGAGATGTCGGCAGAGAAGCCCCTGTTCGTTAGCGCAGTGACCGTCAGACAGACGCCATTGACGGCAACACTATCCCCCAAACGCAGATCGCTGCGATCAAGCGTCGCAGCGTCGATGGTTAAACGGCTGTCGGGACCTGTCGGGGTGATTGCGCTCACCTTGCCAACACATTCAATAATTCCGGTAAACATCAGCGTTCTCCTTAACCGTATTGTACCGTTGCGGTGATCCGCCAGTCGCTGCCCACTGCGCGAATATCACAAATCTGTAAATCGATGGCATCGGCCATTGTATCTAACCCCGGCGTATTAAAGAGCGCACGGGCAGTGCTACCCAACAGCTTGGGCGCCATATAGAGGATCAGTTCATCAATGAATCCGGCACGCAAAAAAGCACCACTGAGGGTGGCACCGCTCTCAAGGTGAACTTCGTTAATCTCGCGCTCTGCCAATAACGCCATTAAAGCAGCTAAATCGATCTGCTCACGATAATCCGGCAGTACCACCACCTCGGCACCCTGCCTCTCCAGTTGCTGGCGCACCCCACGACTTTCACAGGCAGTAACAATGAGGGTTGCACCCGCAAAGGTCAGGATTTTGGCATCTAGGGGGGTTGAAAGATGGGGATCAAGAATCACCCGCAGCGGTTGACGCAGCGTCGCAACCCCCAACGCCTGTGCCGTTAAACGGACATTCAGCGAGGGGTTATCGTGTAACACCGTACCAATGCCGGTCACCACCGCCGCACTGCGGGCCCGCAGATACTGCACATCCTGACGCGCTGCACTGCCGGTGATCCAGCTGCTCTCACCGGAGGCCATCGCGGTGCGGCCATCGAGACTCATCGCCATTTTGCAACGAACAAAGGGACGCCCCGCACGCATACGCATCATAAATCCGGGGTTAAGCGCCTCTGCTTCGGCCTCAAGCACGCCACTAATCACCTCAATGCCTGCCGCCTGCAGACACGCTATCCCCTTTCCCGCAGTCAGCGGGTTAGGGTCTTCACCCGCCACCACCAGCCGCGCAATGCCAGCATCAATGAGCGCCTCACAACAGGGGGGGGTACGACCAAAGTGGGCACAGGGCTCCAGCGTCACCACGGCAGTAGCGCCACGCGCCCGCTCACCCGCCTGTTGCAGGGCAATCACTTCGGCATGGGGCTCACCGGCACGCAGATGCGCGCCACGACCGACGACGGCGCCATCATCACCCACAATAAGCGCGCCTACCCGTGGATTGGGGTGCGTGCTATAGAGACCAAGACGCGCCAGTTGCAGCGCCTCGGCCATATAGTGTGGCCACGGCCGCAGCTGCGCCGCGCCGGATAGAGATGGTGGCATGATGGGTTAAATAATTTGGAGGATTCGAAGGGCGGGCAGTATAAACAGCTATGCAGGTGATTGCCAGCGATGAACATAACTCAAACAAAGCACAGCACATCACAGCGCAGCAGAGCATGATGGCTGAAGGACTTTGAGTATATACCCAAAATCATTGGAAATGATGGAAGGCGGCAAAGTCGCGAATCCCCATGAGCATAGATTAACTATGTGATTGGGGTGAGCGACTGCAGCGTGCGCAGCTTGGCCTTTGGTGCAACGAACCACCGTTTTCAAGGATGACGGGTATACATCACGCGAAAAGCAAAGACGGTTATATCATCGCGTTGTAGGTGCGCGCCACGATAGTCGTTCAGCGTGTTAATCAATGCCTGCCGCTGTTCCGGCAGTGACAGGTGGGTATGCTGCAATATCCATTCGCGTAAGCGACTAGCGCCGAAACTGTGCTGCTGCTCGCCACCCACTTGGTCGAGCAGGCCGTCGCTGACTAGGTAACAGGTACGTTCCATTGCCTGCGGCAGGATCACGTTGGCATAGCTGCCGCGCCGGCGGTCGTTAAGGCTACGGCGACCGCCGGTGATTTCCTTGCAGACCGTGCCGTCCGTCCAAAACATGGACTGATGGGCACCGGCAAAGGTGAGCGTACCGGTGGCCTCGGTGTAATGGCAGAAAGTGGCATCGATGCTGGCGACAATCCGGCTGTCCAGCGGCCGCATGTTGCGCCCCGTGGCATCGGTCTGCTGCAGAATGGTCGCCGGGTCACACCAGTCGGTAGCCTGGGTTGCCACTTCAATGGCCGCATGTGCCGCCATGGTCATGCAGGCGCCCGGCACGCCATGACCGGCACAGTCAATCACGCCAAACAACTTGCCCTGCGGATCACCGCGATAGAAGTAGAAATCACCGCCGACCACATCGCGCGGCAGCCAGAGCACGAAATGCCGCTCCGCCATCTCTTCCGCCAGGCGGCGGTCAGGGAGAATAGCGTTCTGGATCAATAACGCATAGTTGATGCTGTCGGTCAGGGTGAGGTGCGCCGCTTCGAGTGCCTGCGTACGCTCGGCGACCAGTTGTTCAAGATTCTCGGAATGCGCCTTGACACACTGTGCCATCTCTTCCATCGATGCGAACAGCGTGGCGACTTCGTGAATCGGACTGCGGCGCGGCGCCGTCATCGGCCAGCGGCCCGCAGCCAGACTGACGGCGGAGTGACTCAATGCGCGCAGCGGCCGGGCAATCCAGTTCGAGGCAAACAGACCGATGATGATACTGAACAGGGCAATGGTCAGGGCGAGATAGATGATATTGCGCAACATGTCGCTGGCGACAGCGGCGTAGCGAGCCTTGGGCAGCAATACGCCAACGGTCAGGCGCGGTCCTTCGAACAACTGATGACTTTGCCATTTGAGCAGGTGGCGTTCGCCGTCAACATCAACAAACTCACTGCCGACCGACTGCTGGTTGGCTGCGAGACGTTCACCTGCCATGCGCAACAAGGGAGTAGCGCCGGATGAGAGCGTAAGGCGGACCACTTCTCCGTTTACAATCCGATAGATGGGTTCCGGTGATGAACTGGCCAGCAACTCACCACCGCTCTCGGCAATGAACGCGATACCTCCCGTTTTTGCGATCAGTTCGCCGAGATATTCGCTGAGATGGGAAAGCGCCACGTCCGCCGTAGCCACGCCAATAAAGGTACCCAACGGATTAAACAAGGCAGCCGATACGCCGATACCCATCGCTTCGTAAGCTTCGGTACCATCATCGATCTCGTAGTGATAGGCCGGGTACCAGGCAATACCCGTCCGTCCGGTCGTAGCGGAAAACCAAGGCTGCTCACGCGCATCAAAAGGTCTGTCGCCCTTGAACAGCAGATCTGCAGGCTGTCCGGTGTCATCCACCCGATAGATATGCAGTTTGCGTTCGTCGGCGATACGCGCATGCAGGATGCGCAAGCCCCGGTCAGCACCTCGCGGTGGCCGATTGCCGCCGTAGTATTCGCCATCCGCCATACCGATCGAGACAAAGGTCAACAACGGTTGCTGACGCAACTGCAACAGGAATTTTTGCACCAGCTCGTTGCGCTTCTCCTCTTCGAGCAGACCATTTTCGGCAAGCTCCTGGTTGTAGGCCAGCACCCGACGTGGAAAGTCGAAAAACTCCAGCACCCGCTCCTGTATGCGCTCGCTGACCTCGCTGGCCATGGCGTAGGTGAACTGTTCAGTAGCCTGCTCTGCATTTCGATATGAAATCCAGCCGGTAATGACGACGATGGGCAGCAGCACCAACATTAGCGCGCTCATCACGAACATACGCAAACCGATACGGCCGGTCAGGTTTTGCAATCTCACTTGGTGGCTATTCGTTGGAAGCGCTGCTGCCAATAACACAATTACGGCCGGAACTCTTGGCGCAATAGAGGGCATCATCGGCACGCTTCAGTGTACTATCAATAGCTTCGCCAAGACGAAATTCGGTATAGCCGATGCTAACGCTCAAGTTCAGTCCGGCATGCAGGTCGTCGGTTGGAATTTTCGCCACGGCTGCTCTTGCGCGCTCGGCCAGTTGCGCTGCATTTTGCAGGTCACAACTGGGAAACAACATCAGGAACTCTTCACCGCCCCAACGCGCACAAATGTCGTATTCGCGCATACTCTGGCGCATACACTCGGCCACGCGGGTGAGTACGACATCGCCAATCGCATGGCCGGCGCTATCGTTAATCTTCTTGAAGAAATCGATATCAACCAACGCGATGGATACGGTATCACCATTCCGCTCAGCCTGGGCAATGGTTTGCTTCAAGCGCTCCTGCATGTGGCGACGATTGGGCAAGCCAGTCAGATCGTCATGATTCGAGATGGCTGTCAGCCGCGTGTGGAGATCCTGCAGCATGGACTGATAGCCATCGCTGATGCGCACGATTTTCTCAACCTGGCGCACCTTGCGCTGCAATTGCTCGACATGGGACAAACCACGTTCCCGTTCGGCCATCTGGTACTTGTCGGAAATGTGGATCAACCTCGCCAGCATTTGCTCCTGCAGACAATAGCGTTCGTAAAGCACCGCCAGCGCAGCATGCAGGTCGGCAGGGGAAGCCGCCGGATCGTGCAAAAGGATTTCGATGCGCGATTCCAGCGCAGGCAGGGCGTCTGGGATCACCTGGGTTTGCTGCTGATGGTGAAGGGGAAGGTACAGTCTTCGCGAAACTCTTCCGCCAGCTGGCCGACCCGCTCGTTGGCGAAATCATAGAACCAGCGTGCACTGACCATCTGGCCCTTTTTATGGGCGGCTTCCATTTGTTCAAAGATATCCATCATCGAGCGAATGCTGCTGGTGTTCAGATAGACCAACTCCAGATCCAGATGCAACGGCTGGCCGGCTGTTGCCAGATAGGCCTGGACCCAATCGATCAGAGGCTGGAACAGCTCGAATGAATTTTCGGGGTACGAGTCCCCTTTCATCTGCACGATACCCTTGCTCCAATCAGCGAGGATGGATGGGGTGGAAGAAGTTTGGGAAAGGTTCAGATTGTTCATGGGAATTCCTAGAGGATGACACGCAGGCTGAACAGCGAGCGTCCGTTATCAAGTGGCTGAAGCGAGTACCGCAATTTTGCTGTCGCCTTGCGCGCCATATCGATCAGCCCCAGACCGGCACTGCCACTCAACGCCGTTCGGGGCTGGCGCAATTGCGTCTTGAACGCCGCTTTCAATGCGTCCTTGTCCATATGCTCCAGTTGCGAAATACGCTCAAGCAGCGATTCCCCATCGGCAGCCTTGATGAAATTGCTGGCGGAGATGACATAGTTTCCTGGCTCATTCCGTGAAATGATGATGGTAGCAGCCTCATGCTCGAAGCCCTCCGCCTGCGAATAGCGACGGATGTTCTGCGCCATTTCGATATAAACAGAGAATACGTCGGCAACAGAGGAAGGCGATTCCTGCAAACCTTCCATGTGATTACGCAAGGCCTTACCGATTTCTTCGATCAATGGGGCGGTGATCGGACCATTGAAACAAAGCATGATATTCTGGCGATTGAAAATATCGCGGATAGCTAGGAGATCAATGGGGGAAGGCTGATTTGTCATGAGCTTATCTACCGTGTACTTTGAGGTGCGTTTTGCGTCAGGGTCATCTGTCTTAATGATAAAAGCGTGAAGAGTTACCTGATGACCTTGTCGGCTCTCTTAAGTAGCTCCGGCGAAAGCACCACTCCCTGCTCTGCAGCGGCTTTCTCGTTGATGACTAGGCTGAATTTCTCCACCGGACCCCAAGGTATATCGCCCGGCTTGGTGCCTTTAAGGATCAGCACTGCCTTCTTACCGGCAGAGTAACCGACCAGATAGTAGTCCAGACCATAGGCAGCCACCGCCCCACGGGGAACACTATCAACATCACCTGCAAAGAGAGGGATCTTATTCTCATTGCATACCTTGACGATAGATTCCAGATCGACCACAGCAGTATTGTCGGATGTGATCGCGACTGCATCTACCTTGCCAACCAGTGAAGCCGCTGCTTGGGGAACCTCCTTAGTGCTGGCGATGATCGCTTCAACCAGGGTCAGTCCCAACTCCTTCGCGGCTTTGCGCATCTCCGTCACATGCAATACCGAGTTTGGCTCTGCCGGATTGTAAATGGTACCCCACCGTTTCGCCTCGGGAACGAATTTGGCATAGGTCTGCATTTGCAAGAACACTGGCCACAAATCGCTTACCCCAGTCAGGTTGGTTCCCGTCTTCATGCCTGGCGCGCTGTGACTGGGAACAATCTGGGAGCCTACCGGGTCGGTTATCGAGGAAAAGACCACGGGAATCTCCTTGGCGACATCCATAACAGCCTTGGTCGTTGGCGTAGCGATACTATGAATCAGATCCACCTGCTGATCCACGAATTTTTTAGCGATTGCATTGGCTTTTCCCATGTCGCCCTGGGCATTCTGGCGATCATAGATGACATTCACACCCTCCTTAAAGCCAGCGCTTGCCAGCCCAGCCTCAAAACCCTTTTCATCGGCATCCAGCGCGGCATGAGCAGCAATTTTAATCACGCCGATACGAAATACCTTTCTTTGGTCAGCCACGCCTTGTGTTGAAATGAAGGCGCTTAACAGCAAAATTAAAATGCGAGGCAAAAAGCTTTTTCTCACAATCAGTTCCTTGAGGTAATCTAAGGATAGGAATCCAACCGCCTACACCGAAGTTTCCCACCCGTCAGGGGTGAAGTCAAGGGCTCGGCCAAGCCCTACTTAGGTTATCCACAGTTTCTCAGGCGAGTTATGAGATCTCGCGCTGGTGTCGCAGTCCCATTTGGCGTTAATTCCTGTTACTATCGCGCACATCATCAGAGTGATGCGGAGATTTTATGAACGACACCCCAGTGAACCACCGGGTTGAGGTAAAAAATACCACCTGCTATATGTGTGCCTGCCGTTGCGGTATTCGGGTGACACTACGGGATGGTGAGGTGCGCTACATACAGGGCAATCCCGAACATCCACTTAATCAGGGCGTTATCTGTGCTAAGGGCGCTTCGGGCATTATGAAGCAGTATTCACCGGCACGCCTAACCCATCCGCTGCGGCGCAAAGCAGGCAGCGAGCGTGGCAGCGGTGAGTTTGAGATAATTAGCTGGGATGAGGCGTTTGGTATCTTGGAAGATCGCCTGCGTGAGATTCGCGCTACGGATCCGAAAAAATTGGCGCTGTTTACCGGTCGCGATCAGATGCAGGCGCTGACCGGCATGTTTGCTAAGCAGTTTGGTACCCCGAACTACGCCGCGCATGGTGGCTTCTGCTCGGTCAATATGGCTGCGGGGATGATCTACACCATCGGCGGCTCCTTTTGGGAGTTTGGCGGCCCCGATCTGGATCGAGCCAAACTCTTTGTGATGTTCGGCACCGCCGAGGATCACCACTCTAACCCGATGAAGATCGCCCTCTCCAAATTTAAGCGTAACGGCGGCCGTTTTATCTCCATCAATCCGGTGCGCACCGGCTACTCGGCGATTGCTGATGAGTGGGTGCCGATTAAACCGGGAACCGATGGGGCGCTGCTGTTAGCCCTCTGCCATGTGTTGATAAAGACTGGCCTCTACGACCGTGACTTCCTTGCCCGCTACACCAATGCGCCTGAGTTGGTGAACCTAAACAGTCAGAGCGATGAGTTCGGTATGTTTGTGCGCACCGAGATTCCCGAAGAGGAGGGGTGCTTCGACCCGCAAAATAAACTTTGGTGGGATCGGGAGCTCGATCGCCCCATCTCCATGCAGACCCCCGGCTCCGACCCGCGTCTGCTTGGTGCCTTTAAGCTCGATGATGGCACGCCCGTAAAACCTGCCTTTGCCCTACTCTGCGAGCGCTTAGAGCAGTACACCCCCGAGTGGGCGAGTGCCATTACCAACATTCCGACCGAGACGATTGTGCGTCTGGCGCACGAAATGGGTATTACCGCCCGCGATAAGCGCATTGAGCTGCCGATTGCCTGGACCGATGTCTGGGGCAACGAGCACGATAAGGTGTGCGGCAATCCGGTCGCCTTTCACGCTATGCGTGGTCTTGCTGCCCACTCTAACGGCTTTCATACGATTCGTACCCTGTCGATTTTAATGACGCTGCTCGGCACTATCGACCGTCCGGGCGGTTTTCGCCACAAAGCCCCCTTTCCACGACCCATTCCGCCCTGTCCGAAGACCCCGACCGAAGCGGCCGATGTGCAGCCAAACTCGCCGCTAAACGGTATGCCGCTCGGCTGGCCGGCGGATCCTGATGATCTCTTTGTCGATGCCGAGGGTGAGCCGATACGCATCGACAAAGCCTTTTCGTGGGAGTATCCCCTCTCGGTGCATGGCCTGATGCACAATGTCATCACCAATGCTTGGCGGGGCGATCCCTACCCTATCGACACCCTGTTTCTGTTTATGGCGAATATGGCATGGAACTCGGCGATGAATACCGATGTCGTGCGGCAGATGCTCAACGACAAGGATAGCGACGGTAACTACAAAATCCCCTTTATTGTGGTGGCGGACGCTTTTCAATCCGAGACGGTCGCCTTTGCCGATCTGGTGCTGCCCGATACGACCTATTTAGAGCGCTATGACTGTATGTCGATGCTGGATCGCCCCATCTCCGAGTTTGATGGCCCAGTCGATTCGGTACGCATACCGGTGGTGCCACCGACCGGCGAGTGCAAGCCCTTTCAAGAGGTGCTAATTGAACTGGGAAGTCGCTTGAAGCTGCCGATTTTTGTTAATGACGACGGCCAGCGCAAATATCGTAACTATCCCGACTTTGTGATTAATTTTGAGACCGCCCCCGGCTCCGGCATCGGTTTTCTCGGTGGTTGGCGCGGCAGCGGTGGTCAAAAGTCGCTCAAGGGGGAGCCTAACCCGTCACAGTGGCAGGCCTATGAGAAGAATAACTGCGTCTTCCACTACCACCTGCCGCGCTCCTACCAATATATGCGTAACTGGAACCTCGGCTATCTGCAGTGGGCGCAGGCGCACGGCATGACCCGCTACGCCGAGCCTATCAATATCCATATCTACTCTGAAGTGCTGCAGAAGTTTCGGCTAGCAGCGCAGGGTAAGAGCTTCGGCAAACAGCCCCCCGATCGGCTGCGTAAGCGGGTTGAGAAATATTTTGACCCGCTGCCGTTTTACTATGAACCGCTAGAGGCACAGCTCACCGATCAGAGCCGCTATCCACTCAATGCCATCACCCAGCGGCCGATGGCGATGTACCACTCTTGGGATTCACAAAATGCCTGGTTGCGACAGATTCATACCTATAACTTCCTCTATCTGCACCCGAAAACCGCGCAGAGTCAGGGCATAACGGATGGTGGCTGGATGTGGGTCGAGTCGATGCACGGTAAGGTGCGCTGTATGGCGCGTTACTCCGAAGCGGTCGAGCCGGGTACGGTCTGGACCTGGAATGCCATCGGCAAGGCGTCTGGCGCATGGAATCTGGGTAAAAATGCTAACGAAAGTAAGCAGGGCTTTCTGCTCAACCATCTGATCTCTGAAGAGCTGCCGCCGCACCACGATGGCGATCACCTCTCTAACTCCGATCCGGTCACCGGTCAGGCGGGTTGGTACGATGTGCGGGTGCGCGTCTATCCGGCGGGCGCGAAAGAGCCGCGCACCACCTCACCGCGCTATACCGCTCTGCCGAAGTTGCCGGGTAGTGCCAAACGCCCCGCGTGGATTAGCTATATGGCCGGTCTTTTTAATAAAGGTGGCGCAAAATGACCCAGTTAGCGCTGGTGATTGATCTCAATGTCTGTGTCGGCTGCCACGCCTGCGTCACCTCCTGCAAGGAGTGGAACACTTCGGGCGTAGCAGGACCGCTCTTTGACGATAACCCCTACGATGCCAACCCGACCGGTACCTTCTTTAACCGCGTGCAGACCTTCGAAATCGGCACCTTTCCTAAGACCGAGACGGTGCACTTTCCCAAAAGTTGTCTCCACTGCGAAGATCCGCCCTGTGTGCCGGTCTGCCCGACCGGTGCTAGCTATAAACGCCGCGAAGATGGCATTGTGCTGGTCGATTACGATAAGTGCATCGGCTGCAAATACTGCTCATGGGCCTGTCCCTATGGCGCCCGTGAGATTGATGAGCAGCAGCGGGTGATGAAGAAGTGCACCCTCTGTGTCGATAGACTCTACGATGCGAGCCTGCCCGAGAGTGAACGCAAGCCGAGCTGTGTCTTAGCCTGCCCGACCCAAGCGCGCATCTATGGTGATATTCACGATGCCGACTCAGCCGCCTCTATGGCGATTCGCGAACGGGGTGGTTATCAACTGATGCCCGAATGGGGTACACAACCGGCCAACCACTACCTGCCTCGGCGCAAAACCGAGCTGCATATCCACGCAGATGAGCTAGTACGCTCCGATAATCCGCTTAAGAAGGAGGATATTCGTAAAGGGCCGAGTCGTGAGGTCAACCTTGATGACTGGATGTTCTAGTGGTGACTTTTGAGCCTTACTGAAATGGATAAACTCGCCTTGCACCGAGACTCTCTTAGCCTCATCGATTTTTGTAATGGAGATTAACTGAATGCATCCAGCACTATCTGTCATCTTCCTGACCACCCTTATCGGCGCCGGTCAAGGGCTGTTTCTGGCGCTGTTTACCGGCGAGAGCTATGCGGCCATCAACATCATTCCTGAGCAGCGCCACCAGTTCTTTGCCGTTGGTGGTCTGATTGTGCTGATGTTGTTAATTGCAGGGCTGGTTGCCTCCTTTTTCCATCTAGGGCACCCCGAACGGGCGTGGCGGGCCGTGACACAGTGGCGCACCTCTTGGCTATCGCGAGAGGTGATCATTCTACCGCTGGTGATGTTGCTGGTCGCGCTCTGGAGTATCGCCCACTATCTGGAGTGGAACCCGACCCTGCTCGGCATGGAGTTAGGCAGCGAAATTACCCTCACCCTCGGCGCGGTGACCTCGGCGGCGGTCTTTCTGCTCTATATAGCCACCGCCATGATCTACGCCTCTATTCGCTTTCTGCGCGAGTGGGCCTCGCCGCTAACGGTGATTAACTTCACCCTGCTCGGGGCGGCCTCCGGCTTTCTGCTGGCCACCGCCTATGCGACTAACTATGCCCAAAATCTGGTCAACTTTTACGGCGGTTGGGCGATGATTCTCACCCTTGCGGCTTGGTTTAGCCGCAGCGCGGCGCTCATTCGCAACGCTCGCCTGAAGCCGAAATCGACCATTCAGAGCGCCATTGGTATTCGTCATAGCCAGATCGCCCAAAAATCGATGGGAATGATGGGGGGGAGCTATAACACCCGCGAATATTTTCATGGTGCTAGCCGGATGGTGCTGCGGCTGATTAAGTGGCTTGCGCTGGTGTTGACCTTTCCGCTGCCGCTGCTGCTTATCTGGTTTGGCATGAGCAGCGATAACGCGCAGCTCATCTTGATTGCGCTGTTCGTGCAGTATCTGGGACTACTGTTTGAGCGCTGGCTCTTTTTTGCCCAGGCCAACCATCCGCAAAATATCTACTATCAAACGGTTGGATAGGGTGAAATGGCGACCGTTATCGCAAGCAAACGGGGAGCAAATGGGGTCAGTTCTCGCGTTGTAGCATCCGCTTCCTGACTTTCCGACCAACGCTCGCCAAATGAAGCGAAAAGTATTCGGCAATTTCACGGTAACTATAGGCGCCCGTCGTGTAAGCCGCCATAATCGCATCGTCTCGCTCTATATGCTTGTCTGCAATCTCAGCAATCGATGGCGGCGGCGCTCTTCTCTGCGCACCAGGAATGGTCAATTCATCGCCCTTAACTTCCGTTCAACTACCGCATGCCCTTCGACAGATTTGCATCTGGCGTCTCAACCACCAGGTGATAGTGATTCGACATCAGACAATACGCATGACATAACCAGTTGTAGCGCTCGACAACCTCCGCCAACACCCTTAAAAACATCAAGCGGTCATCGTCATCTTCAAAGATATCCTCGCGTCTCTCTCCTCGCGAAGTGATATGGTATAGCGCACCGGAATATTCAATTCGAAGCGGTCTGGTCATTGGCAAATGATACCGTACTTCATCCAATGCCACAATGCGAGAACTGACCCTGTTAGTTCGCTTATCAGAGTTTCCGTAGCACAAAAACAGACGCCGGTGGTATGTTGAAAAAAACTGTACTCATTCGTTCAATTACAAAACCTTCGCGTTGTAAACCATCAAATAAGCGAATTTGTTTAATAAATGGCATGTAGCTCATCTGTACAATCGTTGAGCCACTATTTAGTGCATCACGAAATTGTTCCAGTAATTTCTCAAAGTAAAATGGCCCAGTCACGGGCATACAAGATACAATCAAACATTGCCCCAAACCTTCCTCGCTGTCATCCACTGGAAGAGTAAAAAAATCTTTTGCTAATAGCGGTTTTTCATTACCAAAATGTTGGTAAAACTGCCGCACAAAAGCTGGGTGTTTTTCCACAAAACTAAATGGGATCGGGGTATCCATAAAATATTGCGCGACCACACCGCTTCCCGTACCAATAAAGATGCCACGTGCATACCGGAAAAAATGACGCTGGGAAATCTCGAACATCTTCGCGCCAAACTTATCGCTGGAACTGATGATTGAGCCTGTGTGCTTGAGTTTTGTTAGGTAAACGATGATATGTCCTATTAGAAGATAAGTGATTAAGCCAAACGAACAAACGGGGTCAGTTCTCGCGTTGTAGCATCCGCTTCCTGACTATCCGACCAACGCTCGCCAAATGAAGCGAAAAGTATTCGGCAATTTCACGGTAACTATAGGCGCCCGTCGCGTAGGCCGCCATAATCGCATCGTCTCGCTCTATATACTTGTCTGCAATCTCAGCAATCGATGGCGGCGGCGCTCTTCTCTGCGCACCAGGGATGGTCAATTCATCGCCCTTAACTTCCATTCTCTTCTGCATCCGTTCGACGAAGTTTTCATTACCAAGATAGATCTGTTGATGGAGCTTCCCCCAGATCCTTTCTTTACCAATCCCCTCATGAACAAATCGGCTATAGCGTCGCTGGGCATCCGAGCGCCGTTTACCAAATTGAGATAACAGTCCGTCCGTCGTGAGCCATCTCGGTACCGGCGTCTCGCCCACCAGCGCTCGATAACTGCTCCACTCATACTCCTGTGGTGTCTTCACCATGCCAATCCGAACCGGGTTCAACACCACATAGCGACTCAATTCCAGCAGATAACTATCTTTGTCTACCAGAATCCCCTTGAATCGACCTTGAAACAGGTGCCCTACCCGCTTGTGCCGCCGATTCGACGTTTGCGTGTACATCCCGTTCAACTGCCGCATGCCCTTCGACAGATTTGCATCTGGCGTCTCAACCACCAGGTGATAGTGATTCGACATCAGACAATACGCATGACATAACCAGTTGTAGCGCTCGACAACCTCCGCCAACCCCCTTAAAAACATCAAGCGGTCATCGTCATCTTCAAAGATATCCTCGCGTCTGTCTCCTCGCGAAGTGATATGGTATAGCGCACCGGAATATTCAATTCGAAGCGGTCTGGTCATTGGCAAATGATACCGTACTTCATCCAATGCCACAATGCGAGAACTGACCCCGATTTTCCCTAATGGCGTTCACTCTCGAGTCCCACCTTCATTGGAGTGACGAAAGTCAAGAGGCTCCGCTGAAAACCAGAGAGAGAACTGAATGCTAACACCGCGGATTGGGATTGCCGTTATCACCATTTTTGCATACTATCTGCGCCCCGACAGAAACTTAATAGAAGAGGCGGAGTATGAGGGCAACAGTAGAGTGGCAGCAACGAATGGCCTTTATCGGTTATGGCAGCCACCGTGACCTGACCATTAAGTTTGATGCCCCCGCTGCCGTCGGCGGTGATGATAACGGTTTTCGCCCCAAAGAGCTGATGTTGCAGGCGCTCTGTGGCTGCACGGCAATGGATGTTATTTCGATTCTGCATAAAATGCAGCAGCAGCCGAGCCGTCTCATCGTCTCGGCTTCCGCCTCTGAGACCAACGAACACCCGAAAATTTACGATGAGGTGCATCTGCAATATCAGGTGAGTGGCGCGGTTGACAAGGAGAAGATGGTGAAAGCGGTTGATCTGTCACAAAACCGTTACTGCGGGGTCAGTGCGATGTTCCGCCAGTTTGCCGAGCTGACCTACGAAATCTGTTATGAGTAGTCTTTACCGTTTTGCTGCATTGCTCTGGTTCTCCCTTTTTGCGCAGATCTGCTTTGCCGATGATCCCGAGGTGATCGTTATCCCCTCCCCCGTCGATTACCTTACCACCTTCGATAGCCTAGAGAGCGCGATTGTCAATCAGGGGTTGGAGATCACCAAAGTGATGAATATCAGCGCCATGCTTAGTCGCACCGCTGCCGATCTGGGCATGACCCGCACGGTCTATCACCAGGCAGAATCCCTCGAATTTTGCAGCGCTACGCTGTCACATATCATGACCCAAGCCGACCCTGCGAATCTGACTGTCTGCCCCTTTACCATCGCTCTCTATACCACGGCAGATCAGCCCGATCAGGTCTATGTCGCCTACCACCGCCCTCTGCTGTTAGGCAGTGGTCAACCCCTGAAAAACGCACGCAGCGCTATCGATAAACTCTTCACCACCCTGGTGAGTGAAATCCAACCCTAACACCTCAATCTTTTTGGCACTCCCATGACCCCAAATATTCACGCCCAACGTATTCTTATTCTCGATTTCGGCTCGCAATATTCCCAGCTTATCGCCCGCCGCGTGCGTGAGGCGGGGGTTTACTGCGAACTTCACCCCTACGATATCGACATGGCGGCGATCCGCAACTTTAACGCCAACGGCATTATTCTCTCCGGCGGCCCCGAGAGCACCACTGCTACCGCCGCTCCCGCCGCCCACCCCAAGATCTATCAACTCGGTATCCCCCTGCTCGGGATCTGTTACGGTATGCAGACGATGGCTGCCAGCCTCGGTGGCAAGGTCGAACAGGCGGACCACCATGAGTATGGCTATGCCCAGGTGCGCGCCCACCATCACACCGCTCTGCTGCGCGATATTGAAGATCACACGACTGTCGAGGGTTATGGCCTGCTTGATGTCTGGATGAGCCACGGTGACCGCGTTCTTGAGCTGCCGCCGGGTTTTTGTCGTATGGCCTCTACCGACTCTGCTCCCATCGCCGCCATGGCGGATGAAGAGCGCCGCTTCTATGGCCTGCAGTTCCACCCGGAAGTGACCCACACCCGCCAGGGGCAGCGTATTATCGAACGCTTTGTGCTGCAGATCTGTGGCTGCGAGCGCCTCTGGACCCCGGGCAATATTATTGATGATGCAATCGCCACCATCCGCCAACAGGTCGGCAGTGATGAGGTAATTCTCGGTCTCTCCGGCGGCGTGGACTCCTCGGTGGTCGCCGCGCTACTGCACCGTGCCATTGGCCAGCAACTCACCTGCGTCTTTGTCGATAACGGCCTGCTGCGCCTTCGCGAAGGGGATCAGGTGATGGCCACCTTTGCTGAACATATGGGGGTAAAGGTGATTCGCATTGATGCCGAAGCGCGTTTTCTTGCGGCACTTGCCGGGGTGGATGATCCTGAGAAAAAACGCAAGGTGATTGGCAATCTCTTTATTGATATTTTTGAGGAGGAGGCGAAAAAATGCGCCAATGCCCGTTTCCTTGCCCAGGGGACGATCTATCCCGATGTGATTGAGTCCGCTGGCGCCAAGAGTGGCAAGGCGCACCTCATTAAATCGCATCACAACGTCGGCGGTCTGCCGGAGAAGATGAACCTTAAACTCTGCGAACCACTGCGCGAACTCTTTAAGGATGAGGTACGTCGTCTCGGTGTTGAGCTCGGCCTCCCCTACGATATGGTCTACCGTCACCCCTTTCCCGGCCCGGGTCTGGGTGTGCGTATTCTCGGTGAGGTTAAAAAAGAGTACGCCGATCTGTTGCGCCTTGCTGACCATATCTTTATTGAGGAGCTGCGCCGCCACGATCTCTACGATAAAACTTCACAGGCCTTTGCCGTCTTCTTACCGGTAAAATCGGTCGGCGTCACCGGTGATGGCCGCCGTTATCAATATGTCGTCTCCCTGCGCGCCGTTGAAACCATCGACTTTATGACCGCCCGCTGGGCGCACCTCCCCTACGAATTTCTTGATCTGGTCTGTCGCCGCATCGTCAACGAAAGCAGTGGGATCTCGCGAGTGGTTTATGATATCACCGGCAAACCGCCGGGGACGATTGAGTGGGAGTAGCCAGTTCCCTCGGGTGATCGCCCTGCCAAACCTTACGGATAGCCCTCACCAAGTTGATCTGCAACGCATGGAGGAGGCCTATGCTCTGGCACTGCAGGCAGCGCATGCCGGTGAGGTGCCGGTAGGTGCGGTGATCTATCAGGGGGATCGCCGTATCGGTCAAGGGAGTAATCAACCGATTGCCGCCGCCGACTGCACCGCCCATGCCGAAATTATCGCCCTGCGTGCCGCCTGTCACCATACGGCGAACTATCGTCTTCCCAACACCACCCTCTATGTGACGTTGGAACCCTGCGCGATGTGTGCTGGGGCAATACTGCAGGCACGCATTCAGCGCCTCGTCTTTGCCACCCCCGATCCCCGCAGCGGCGCTGCCGGTAGCCGCTTTCAGTTACTACAGTGCGACGCCCTTAACCACCGCTGTGAAATTAGCAGCGGCGTTCTCGCCGAACCCTGCGCTGCGCTGCTGCGCGACTTTTTTCGCCGCAAACGCAAAAATTTCACTCCGGTTTAACCCCTTTTGCCGATCCCATCCGTTCTCCTTTACGAACAGTTACTCAACCCTAAGGAGATCGTCATGAAACCACTTACCCTCTCAACTTTAATATTTACCGCTGGACTTGTTGCCTGCAATCAAAGTGCAACCGTCACGCCTCCCCCTGCAGCGGATAGTGCCGCTGTTAGCGACAAAACAGTAGCGAACAGCGCGCCACCCCCCGCCAGCGTTAGCCGCAGGGAGATCGCGGCCACTGAAGCCGTAGCCATCGCACCCCAGGCAAAGCAGACAAGTATGGTCATGAGTGCCATCTATCAGGAGGAAGCGCTGCCACAGGAGAGCTTTGCCGATCGTTTTACTGCCGCCGCAGCAGGCGGCACGATGGCTGTTAGCCAACAGCCCGTCTCGACCTTTAGCATTGATGTCGATAGCGGCAGTTATGCCGTTGTACGGCGTTTTCTCAATCAGGGGCAGCTCCCCCCCACCGCTGCGGTGCGCAGTGAAGAGCTGATTAACTACTTCGACTATCACTACCCGAAAAGCGATAACAGCCCGCACCCCTTTAGCATCACCACCGAACTGGGTGTGACGCCGTGGAATAGTGACACCCATCTGCTTCATATTGGCATTCAGGGGAAAAGCCGGGTAAGCGGCAACAGTGAGCGCCCTGCCGCCAATCTTGTCTTTCTGATTGATGTCTCGGGATCGATGCATAGTAACGATAAACTCCCCCTGCTAAAAGCGGCCTTTCGTCTGTTATGCAAATCGTTAACCGCCACCGACCGCGTCACCTTAGTGGTCTATGCCGGCGACTCCGGTGTGGTGCTAGAACCCACCGCTGGCGACCAGCAGGCAACCATTCTCGCCGCCATCGACAAACTTCAAGCGGGAGGATCGACACACGGCTCGGCAGGTATTCAGCTTGCCTATGAGATGGCCGCAAAATCATACATTAAGGGGGGGATTAATCGCGTCATGTTAGCCACCGATGGTGACTTTAATGTTGGCACGGTAAACCATGAAGCGCTATTGGCGCTTATCGAAAAGGAGCGGCAGAGCGGTATCTCCCTGACCACTCTGGGCTTTGGTGAGGTCGCCCTCAATGGCAACTACCACGATCATCTCATGGAGCAACTTGCTGACCACGGCAACGGCCATTACGCCTATATCGACACCTTGCAGGAGGCGCAAAAGGTGCTGGTTGACGAACTTTCCGCAACGCTGGAGAGTATCGCCAACGATGTCAAAATTCAGGTTGAATGGAACCCGGCGCAGGTCAGCAGTTACCGCCTGATTGGTTATGAAAACCGTCAACTGCAACAGGCTGATTTTAATAACGACAGGGTCGATGCTGGGGATATTGGCGCCGGTCATAGCGTCACCGCACTCTATGAGGTCACCTTTACCGATGCGGTGCGCCCCCTAATTGACCCGCTGCGCTATGCAACAACAGAGAAAACGGCTGAAAAATCATCCGTCAGCAGTGAGGTTGCCTTTATTAAACTGCGCTACAAAGCGACCTATGACGCTGCTTCACAGCTTATCGAACGCCCAGTGCTACGCCAGGAGTTACAGAGTAATTTGGCGTCAAGCAGTGACGACTACCGTTTTAGTGCAGCGGTCGCCGCCTTTGCCCAACAACTGCGCAACGAGCTTCCCCGCAGCGCAACCTCAAACCCGTGGAGTTACCACGATACCGCACAACTGGCAAAGGGTGCCAAGGGGGAGGATCAGTTTGGCTATCGTCAAGCATTTCTCGGGCTGATAGGTTTGGCAGAACAGTTATCACCCTAGCGTTGCATTAAACGGACACCGCCCGGACGAGGGAGCAGGGTCGCTGCTAACCCGACTCCCAACCGGGCGTTGTTCAGGCTACAATGCGCAAAACCATTACCGAGCGTTAGCAATGAGTGAAGAGGAGGATGAAGTACTGTTTGGCCGCTACCGACAAGGGGATATGCGCGCCTTTGACTGCCTCTATGCACGCTACCGTCAATCGCTCTTTCTTTACCTGTTACGCACCTTTGGCAGTCGCAGTGAAGCGGAAGATCTCTACCATGACTGCTGGTCGCGGGTCATTAGTGCCAGCGAACCTTTTACTCAGGGGCTGTTTCGTGCCTATCTTTTTAAAATTGCCCGTCATCTCTCTATTGACCACCAGCGCAAACAACGCTTAAGAGTTGTCGGCAGTGAGGATAGCCTGGCGGCAGAAGCAACCGCCCCCAGCGCCGAGAAGGTACATCACGACCAGACGTGCCAGCAGCAACTACTTGCTGCGATTAAAGATCTGCCGCAGCTGCAACGCGATGTTTTTCTGCTAAAGGAGGAGAGCAACCTAACACTTGAAGCGATCGCCTCGCTGCTCGCAGTAGGACGCGAAACCATTAAAAGCCGTCTGCGTTACGCTATGCAGCAGCTACGGGAAAAATTGCAGGAGTGTCTATGATGAGTTCACAAAATGAGTTTGCCGACATCCCCAAGGCAGCAGAGATCCACGCCCTCTATCAACAGAGTCGCTGTGAGACGCCCTCGCCCCATCTTGACGACTCCATTCGCCAACAGGCAGCTGCCGCCATTAGCAAGCAAAACAAACCGCGCAGAGGTTCACGCTGGCCGATCTCTTTAGCGACCGCCGCACTTCTCGTCATGGGACTCTCCCTCACCCTAGAGCAGTGGCAGCAGCTGACGCAAAAAGATCTAGCCCCCGCAGCGCTAAGCAGTGAGATGGCCGCTCCCCGGGAGAGCATGACAACAGAGGATCGCGCCAAAAGTGCGCCGCTAGTCGCAGCGCCTGCCGCCGCGCCACAGCTGCTGCGCGCCGTACCTGCGATGCCTGCATCTAATGCAGTGCTGGATGAAGCAGCGCAAAGCAGTGACAAAAAAATTGAAAAAACGCGTGATGTAGCTCAAGACGCAGCGATAGAGCAGATTAACGCCCTAATTGATGCAGGTGAACTAACTCAGGCAGCAGCGGCCATTAAACTATTTCAGCAGCACTATCCCGATTTCACTCTGCCAAACCACTGGTTAACGGTGATTGCGCCTTAACGTCTTAGGGTGAAAAATTAAACAGATAGACCACCGCGAGAACACCTGATAGCACCAGCAGGAGGGTTAAAAAAATTGCCACTCTAAAGCGACAGGAAAATGACCCTGTGCAGGCGACTGTTTTCTTAAATAGACTCATCCGCGTTCTCCCCCTCAGTGGTGACAAAAGTAGCTAACAACCGCTGGGCAACTTTTAAAAAAGAGAAGGGGGGCTTTCGCCCCCCTTCCTTTTTAACCCGAGCGGTCAAGGCTAATATAGCCTACTGCCCTGAAGAGTTAAATTATAACTTGTCGGCATGCTCAGAAAGATACTTGGCAACACCATCAATTGTCGCCGTCATTCCTGCATCACCCTTCTTCCAACCAGCGGGGCAGACTTCGCCATGCTCTTCGGTAAATTGCAGGGCGTCAATCATTCGCAGCATCTCATCAATATTACGTCCCAGTGGCAGATCATTCACCACCTGATGACGCACAACCCCTTTAGGGTCAATCAGGAAAGAGGCGCGGAAGGCGACCGCAGCAGCTGGGTGCTCAACATCATAATCCTTACAGATTTGGTGGTTAATATCAGCCACCAGCGCATATTTTACCGGACCGATGCCACCATCATTAATTGCGGTGTTACGCCATGCGTTATGGGTAAAGTGGGAGTCAATAGAGACGCCAATCACCTCTACACCGCGATCTGAGAACTCCTTCAGACGATGATCAAAGGCGATCAGCTCGGAGGGGCAGACAAAAGTGAAGTCAAGCGGATAGAAGAAAAGAACTGCATACTTTCCTTTAATGGAGGCGGCAAGATTAAACTTTGCAACAATCGAACCATCACCCAGTACGGCGTTAGCGGTAAAGTCGGGGGCCGGACGGCCTACTAATACACCCATCGGTTACTCCTTAAAAGTAGATAAAAATTAACGAGACATATAACCAAGAAAAACTGTCGGGAATTATAGCCCTGCCCGCCGAGGGGTGCAAGTCTGATTGTCGCTTTTTTTGATGTGCATCAAACAAGCCGCTAATTGATGGTCGCCAAAATACCCGCAAGCAGGTGACCATCACTAATATTTAGCGAATGCCCCCCATAGGTTGTCAACGTCTCGGCACGTCCGGCAAGCGCCGGTACCTGATTCATATCCTGACTATAACGCGCTACTACACTATCACTCATGTGAATAAGCGAAATGTAGCGTAACGCCGGATGGGGTTGACGATTAAGCCAAAAAAGCAGCATACCAGGCTCTTCACGGCCAATCTCCCCAAGCAGACGGTTAGCCCGATTTACCGAGTCCGCGCCGAACATCGGCGCCATCATGCCTAACGGCGTATCTCCGACAAACTCCCCGACCTCCGCCAGTGCAGCGCCTAAATGGGGAGTGGCAATGGTGACCACCGCCGCAACCTTAATCTCTGGATGGTAGATAACCAGAAGGCGTGCCAAAAGCCCGCCTACCGAGTGCCCGACCAATACCAAGGGTTCACCCTCATGACGCTTGGCAATGCGCGCAACGGTCTGTACCAACGGGGTTAACTGAACCAGAAGCGGCGCCTCTGACGGTAGCGACAGGGTGTAAAAATTATCTCCTAAGAGCTGATCTTCTCGGCCAGTCACGCCAATCTGGAAGGGTGACAAGGGGGTGTCAAAAAGATGGCCACCATCCGCCCAACCATTGGCCAACAGCACATGAGCTACGCCACTATCCCGCCACTCATGACCATACCCATGAAAACCCTGAATTAACACAACCGCCCGCGCAGCCACGAGTTGCGGCAGAAGTAGCAGTAGCAGCAGCCCTATTTTTTTCTTACACATGACTTATCTCCTTTTACAGAACAGTTACAGAATTAACCTTGTTGCCGCTGCGTAAAAAGTGCCCAACCCAGCTGGCGCAACGTTTGCCGATAAGAAGTCACATCCTGAAGCGGACGCGCGGCAATACCCTGCGCCATCGCCGTCTCGGCAACCGCAGCCGCCACCTCCTCCAGCAGGCGCGGATCAAAGGGTTTCGGGATGAGGTTATCACCATTAAACGCCAGGGAGACGTTACCATAGAGCGCCTCCACTTCAGGTAGTGGCGAACGTCGCGCCAATCCGGCAATCGCATGGGCCGCAGCCGTTAGTAGCGAACGCTCAACTGTACTTACCCCGGCATCGAGCAACCCACGAAAAAGAAAGGGGAAGCAGAGGACATTATTTACCTGGTTGGCAAAATCTGAACGCCCGGTGGCGACCAACGCATCGGGACGCACCGCCTGCACCAGCGCTGGCAAGATCTCCGGCTGCGGATTCGCCAACGCCATAATCAGCGGTTTGTCACGCATCGCAGCGAGCCATTGCGGTTGTAGCGCACCGGCGACCGAGAGCCCGAGAAAGATATCAGCCCCCTGCAACGCCTCGGCAAGGGTGCGAGCGTCGGTATCAGCAGCAAAGGCCGCCTTATAATGGTTCATCCTTTCACGTCGCCCTCGGTAGATTACCCCCGCGGCGTCACAAACCGTGATATTCCCCTGCGGCAACCCCATTGCCAGCAGCTGCTGGCAGCAGGCTAACGCCGCCGCGCCGGCACCTGAAACCACCAGCTTTACACTGTCGAGTTGCTTGCCGGTATAGTAAAGCGCATTAATTACCGTGGCCGCCACCACCACCGCTGTTCCATGCTGATCATCATGAAATACCGGAATCGAGAGTCGCTGCCGCAGCCCCTCCTCGATGGTAAAGCACTCCGGCGCGGCAATATCTTCAAGATTTATCCCTGCAAAGGTCGGTTGCAAACGCACCACGGTATCAATAAAAAGCTGCGGGTCACGCTCGTCTATCTCAATATCAAAGACATCAATATCTGCAAAGGTCTTAAACAGAACCGCCTTACCCTCCATCACCGGTTTGGCAGCGAGCGGGCCAATATCACCCAAGCCCAATACAGCCGTGCCATTGGTAATCACCGCGACCAGATTGTTGCGTGCCGTATAGGTTGCTGCAGCAGCGGGGTTGGCGGCAATCGCCAGCGAGGGGTAGGCCACACCTGGCGAATAGGCTAAAGAGAGCTCGTTCGGCCCAGATAACGGTTTGGTTGCCCTAATTGCCAACTTGCCCGCCCGATCTTGGCAATGGTAGGCAAGTGCCGCATCGCGCAAACCATCATTTTCAACCATTTATCTTCTCTTTGTATCCAAGGGACATACGCCATAAAAAAAAATGGCGACACTTAAGCAGCATCGCCATTTTATCTGTAATCCATCACCCGTTCAGAGGAGGATTACCGATTTGTTATCACACAACTTACTTGGCTGGTGCAGCTGGCGCTACCGGTGCAGGAGGTACCGCCCCATAAGGTGCATAACCGTAAGGTGCCTGTGGATAGCCATAGGGCGCGCCATAGTAAGGTGCATAACCACCGTTGTAGCCATTATAGCCGTTGTAACCGTTATAACCATTGTAGCCGTTATAACCGTTGCCATAGCCGCGACCATTACCACGTCCGTTACCACGAGCGCTGAAGTTCATATCAAAATTGCCATCGCCCATCATGTCGCCAAAGGCGTCACCAAAACCGTCTCCCCAGCCGTTATTGCCCCAGTTATTGTTGCCCCAACCGTTATTGTTATTACCCCAATCGTCATTATCAAAAGGGCCCCAAAAGGCATTAGCCGACTGCATGGTGAGCATCGAAGCACTTAACAGCGCAGCAACTGCGGCAACTTTCACAACGTTTTTCATGATATTTATTCCCTTGTGGATTACGTGGATTAAAGAACTTTATAACACGCTGCAACCACGTCTGGCTGTAACGATGTTAGTAATTTAGCGAATGCTAATATAGAAGTCAACCCTCCCTATCGACTCCGCTGCGGGCAAAACTGCGTCAGCGCATCTAAGCTGCCTTAACTTATTTTGCTATCCTTATGAATTATTGGTAATCTGCATAATTCATGATAACTTTGGCTTATTGCAAGCATTAAAAAGTTCTATGGGAAAACGGTAGAAATAACCATCATGCGCCCCATCTTTAGCCCACAGCTTCACCGCCTTTGGAGAGATATATGCCCCGAGTGACCGTTTACAGCACCATCACCTGTCCCATTTGTGACAAGACTAAACAGCTGCTGCGCAAATGGGGCATCCCTTATCTTGAGAAGATGGTAGATAGTGATCGGGCGGCATTAAAAGAGATGCTGGAGATTAGCAACCATGCCCGCACGGTACCGCAAATTACCATTGATGGAAGATGGATAGGCGGCTTTAATGAACTGACCGAGCTGCATATGGATGGTGAACTCGATAGCCTGCTGCCGCAGCAATAAGCCCGGTGCAGCCCCTCTCTCCCCGCTAACAGAAGCTACTTTGAGCCATCAACATGAATGAATACGACGATGAAGACGAATACAATGACAAAAATGAGTTTATTCAGTGGCCGCTGCGGATTCAGAGATCGGGTAGCCGACAGTGGAATATTGTCTATTACAACAGCCTTGGCAACGTCACCCATATCTCCTCTGCCGAAACGCAGATGGGCGCCTATCGTGCAGCCCATGCGATGGCACGCCTTTATGATCTTCAGGGGGATATTGTTCTGGAGTCGAGTACCGGACGCTCCCTTATCGATATTAACAAGGTGATGAATAAATCACACTTCTAATCCCGCGCTGCGCAAGAGGAGTATAAATGTCACAACTATTTGATATTGATGCCAGTAACTTTAATGAGGTGGTTATCAACGGCTCTGCGGCGAACTACGTTGTCGTCGATTTTTGGGCGCCCTGGTGCAACCCCTGCCAACAGTTAAAACCGCTGCTTGAACGCCTTGCCCCGGAATATGGCTATCTGCTTGCCAAAGTAAACACTGAAGAGCAGCAGCAACTGGCGCTGGAACATGGGGTACGCGGTATTCCTGATGTGCGTATCTACCACGAGGGCAGAGTGGTTGAGAACTTCTCTGGCGCCCTCTCTGAAGCTGAACTACGCAAAATCTTCGACCGCTATATGACCTCCCAGGCGAGTCAGCAACTTCTCGAACTTGAAGCGGTGGTCAATAGTGGCGATAGCGCTGCCGCCATCAGCGCCATCGAGAAACTGCTTAGTAACGACAGCAGTGACAGCAGCAAACTCACCGCTGCCCGTTATTTTATCCGCCTTGAACTTTTTCCCCGTGCCGTGGCACTGCTGCAGGAGATCCGCCTTGGCAGCGAGGTCTACGACAGCGCCCAATCCCTACTCTTTATTGAAACCCTTCGCGAGAATTGTCCACCGCAGGAGCCGCCGCAGAGTGACAATGATCGTGACTACAACGCTGCCTGCTGCGCCGTTATTCACGGCAACCACGAAGAGGCGCTGCAACGCTTTCTTGAGCTAATTAAGCGCGACAAGGGGTATCGTGATGGCGCTGCGCGTAAAGCGATGCTCACACTCTTCACCATCATCGGCAGCGACGACCCGATAGTAAAACAGTACCAACGCAAACTGGCGCTCTACATGTATTAACGGTAAATCAGGGGGATTCAAATCACCTTGGGAGGAAGAGTGGGCATGCAAAATCGCCAACTGATGATCATTCTACTAACTCTCTTCGGCGCGCCCCTCAGCGCAGTCGAGGCGCTGCGCTTTGCGCCGTTACCCATGGAAAACCGCGAGACCACCATTGCAAACTTTAGCCCGCTGCTTGCCTATTTAGAGCTGCAACTGCAATACCCCGTCACCTTAAGCTATTACGAGAGCAACCAAGAGGTGATAGATGCTTTTGCCAACAATCAGATTGACATCGCCTTTTTCGGCCCCCTCCCCTACCTTAAAACACGCCAACACCACGCAAAAATAGAGCCTCTGGTCTTCTTCAAAGCTGCTGACGGAACCGCCACCTACCACTGCGCCCTGATTGCCGCACTGGATGAGAGACCCACTTCGTTAAGCGTATTAAAGGGGCAGCGCTTTGGTCTCACCATGCAGATGTCCACCTGCGGTTATCTGGTCACTGAGGCAATATTAAAAGATCAGGCAGGATTCTCCCTTGCAGAGAGCAACTACCACTATTTGGGTTCCCACGAAGAGGTGGTACGGGCGGTGGTAGCAGGACAGGTCGATGTTGGCACGGTTAAGGATGAGTTTGCCCTTAAATACTCACCCCTGGGAATTCGGGTGATTGCCCAATCAGCGGCGGTTCCGCCGGTTGGTCTGGCGGGCAACAGCGCCACCCTCGATGCCGCCACGCTGGAGACCATTCGAGAGGTGCTGTTAACCACCCCGCCCTCGGTTTACAGTCAATGGGGTAGCACTATCCGTCACGGGATGACTGCCGCCTCTGATGATGATTATGCAGCGCTACGCAACTTTGGTGATATTGATGCCATCCCTAATCACCGCCACTCTTCTCCGTATCAAAACGCGGTGTCACCTTCACACTCTCCTGTCGATTAATAGAGCCTAACTTTTTACCGCGAAGCCGCTGCATCATTCGCTTAAAGAGACCCCGCTCGGCAACCTTGGACTGTTGATGGGCGTTCACTTGACTATCGGTTTTCTGTTGCTGATCACGATTTAATAGCAACACCCGTTTCAGCGCCTCAGGACAGGTTTTCATTAACGGAATAAGCACCGCCCGCTCTAATTCAGCAACCGTAACAGGCGTCACCGCGATAGCACTGGCGGTGCGTGGTTTGGCATAGAGCAGGGAGTGAATACCCAGCGACTCACCAATCCCCAAACGCGCGACCTCAAGGGCGTCTTGCTCCATCCCGCCCGCCGTATCATCACTGCTGCGACCAGCCACATGAACGGCGATCACCCCACTGACAATAATAAAAATTGAACTCCCCTCTTCACCCTGATGAATCAGATAATCGCCTGCCTGATAACTGCGCATCTGCGCCATTTCAACAATGCGGGGATAGATCTCGGGGGGGAAGTGGCTAAAGATATCGACCTTCTCCAGCAACTCGGAAAAAGTGGGCATTTTCATCGCTTCAGGTTCAGCCTGATTAAGCTCAATACGCGACTGCGGCGTGGTAAAGGTAATACCGGCACGTTGCAAATACTCCGACATCCGTACCCAGACAATCTCCTCAAGACGGTTACGTTCGCCAAATCTAGCAAAGGAGTAGATCACCTGATAATTGCCCATACCGGAGATCAGCCCATGAAAATAGACCTTTGGGCAGGGATCACGCAAGACATCCGACAGAGAGTAGAGTGACTCCAGAATTATCTTTTTCACCTTCAGCGGTGGATGCGAGGGGTGTATCGCCACCGGCATCTGCAAGCGTGCATAACCGTAGGCGCTGTAGTTAATAATCGGCGCATCCGCCACCGGCGTATTGGGAATACTAATAAGATGCTTGATGCGCGTCTGAATACGGGTCGCACGCCAGTTAATATCGATCACCTCACCCTCATGATCACCGATTTTCACCCAGTCGCCGACACGAAAGGGGTGCTCGATATTTAGCGCAATACCCGAGAAAATATTTGACAGGTTTACCTGAATCGCCAAACCGATAATCATCGCAATCAGACCTGAAGTGGCCATTAAGCCCGTCAGCTTTTGATCAAACACAAAGGCGAGAATAGCGAAAAAGGCCAGGGTATAGATAATCGCAGCAATAATCCCGCGCACCACCCCGGGAATGGTACGCCCCGTACTATGTTCCAACGGCTTCCAGAAGAAGATCTCCAGCGCATCGACAATCAGAAGAGCGGGAAAAATCCACCACAACATATCGATAATATTCATCACTATCTGCTGCAGATAGGGATCTTGATAGGTCAGGTAGTTATCAATTAACCACATCTCGCCACTCACCAGCAGCAGCAGATAGAGGGCAAACTCCATTATCCAGAAGAGGGTGCGCAACCGTTGCAGGCGCTTTACTTTACGCAACACCAGCAGCAACAGCAGCAGTGCACCGCTAAAGATCGCCATCTCACTACTGTACTCCTGGGGAATCGATCCCCGCAGCGTCAGATGGCTCTTCTGTAAATAGATAATAAAGTTAAAGTTGGAGTAGGCAACCTGGGCCGTGCGGTTATTAAGATACTCAAGTCTGCCTAGGGTATCGACCAATTTTATCGACTCATAACTTATCGCATTGGTGATTTGCCAGTTATCAATTTGGCCAAGCGGCAGATTATGTTTAACGCGATCGACCAAAGGAACGGCACTATTCACCCCCATGCCAATCGTATCGTTTACATAGATAATCGTGTTACGGTTTAACTGGCGATTGCGAAAGGTGATCCCCACGGCATGCTCCCCCAAAGGGACACGACTCTGGACAAAGTTAGTACGAAAGTCACCCTTAATATGGTAGGCACGATAGCGTGTTTCGCCATCGTCACTGCGCTCTGTCGGATCGCCAAACTTCAACTCATCAACCGCATTTTCAAAGCGCAGATCATCTGCCTTGAAATCCCCACGAAAGCGGAACCAGATATTGAAATCAAGGGTGATTTTCTCCGCCTGCTCATCATAGGGGCCAATTTGATTAATCTTCACCCCGGTAAAAACTAGGTTTTTACGATACATCGGCTGCCCGTTAACATCGATGATGTACCCCATTTCACGCTGCCCGGCAATATCAATCACTTCACCAATATCGGGTACCACCTCATAGTGCACCATACTGGAGACTAGGACATTATTATTATAAATCGCTACCGCTATCGGTTTATTCACATCACCATTGGCATCAAAGTAGTTAAGACCGGTCACCCCGGGGATCGCCGTATCGGGGGCATTAAATTTTGCCAGTTGCGCCCGTAACTGCCGCCGCTCCGCCACCAGCTTTTCACGGTCACCGGTAATCTCCCCCTGAATCATCGCCTCCACCAGCACCTTGGCGGTGTCATAAGCATAGGCGGCATTCCAGTCGGGGAGTTCGTGATACTTCTCAAGATAACGGCTCTTAAAGAGCTGTGCATCGGCATTGGCGGCATCAAAGTTAATCGGTGCGGTGACATAGATACCGTCACTGTAAAAGCCGGGACGGCGCTTCTCTGCGGGCAGATCCTTAAAACCATCGGTAAAATCATTACCGGCGACCGCATCGCCCCCCATAAGCGGATTTTTCATCCCGACATCACGAAACGCCTGCACCAGATGCACCGCATACTCGCCATACATCGCCATAAAAATCAGACCAGCCTGATCGCCACGGGCACGAATCGCCTCCATAATGGCTCGCGCCTGGCTTGGGCCATCCTGATCACCATCGTAGATGTGAACCTTATCCACTTCAGTTTTTAACTTTTTCGCACTATCGGCAAATACCGTACCAAGATAATCGCCATAGGCGTCACTGCTCTTTACGACCGTCACCCGCTGCTGCTGTAGCACGTTAACCGCAAAATTGGCCAGATAACTCCCCTGTGCCTCATCATTGAAAATGGTACGAAAGAACCACTCATTATCCAGCGTCACGCGGTTATTGGTGGCACTGTAGGTGATAATCGGCAGCCCCGCAGCGGCATAGATCGGCCCTGCGGCAATGGAGGTCGAACTGTAGTCATGGCCAATCACCGCTATCGCCTGATGCTCATCGACAATCTGTTGCGCCAGTGCCTTTGCCTTATCCTTGTCGCCATAGTCGTTGTAGCGCTTAAGCAGCACCGGCTTGCCATTAAGACCACCACGCCGGTTAAACTCATCAATAAAGAGTCGCGCCCCACGCAGATTCGCCTGCTCTGGCACGCTATCCTCATCCTGCGTATCAATAAAGACAATCTCCAGCGCATCAACCGTCTCCTCGGCACTCATGGCGCCAAAAGAGAGCAGTAGCAAGAGAGGCAGCGACAGCAGTCGGGCAACGGTCATCGTTTTCATCAATGGTGACTCACCACAGCAACAGGAATAAAAAACAGCGCAACAGTGCGCCCCAACAACTCACACCAAACAATTAAAGCAATGGTTGTGCCAAAGTAACAGTTCAGATCCCCGTCTTTTTCAACACCTCATCCTAACCTTCGACATCTCAGGGCGAACGGTTCTGCAGAAATCCCTGCTACGTTGCCTTTAAAGCAGCAGCAATGGCACGCACCCGCTGCTGCTGTAGCGCCTCACCTAACGCTTTTCCAGAAAATCCTTGGGCAAGCAACTTTTCCACCTCCACCGCAACTACCGCATCATAGGCGCGACGAATTATTGACGCCTGCGGATACTCCCCCGCCGCAAAACCTAAGCGACCCCGTGAATCTGCCTCGCAGGCGAGCAAAAACTGATTAAGTCGCTGCGGCCGGCGCAGGACATCGAGCTGCTGTAGCAGTTTTAACAGCGTCTCCGGGCGCAGCTCGGCAGCACGGTGATAGAGACCGTGATAACGCGCCACCAGCTCGCCAAGCTCCGCCAGCTGACGCGGCACCTTTAACCGCTTACAGAGCTGCTGCACCAGCAGATAACCGCGCTCTTCATGGGCGATATGACGCGGCAATAGTGCTGGATCGGTGGTTGCCTTACCCAAATCGTGCAGCAGCGCCGCAAAACGGACTGCCAAATCATCCGAAAGTGCCGCCGCCTGCGCCAGCACCATTTCGGTATGCAGACCACAATCTATTTCCGGATGGTGATGTGGCGGCTGCGGTACGCCATAGAGGGCATCTATTTCGGGAAAGATCACCGCCAGAGCGCCACAACCGCGCAACTGTTGCAGATAGACCTGCGGCGCTGGCTCCGCCAGTGCTGCGGCACTCTCCTGCCAGACCCGTTCGGCAACCAGACTATCGACCTCTCCCGCAGCAACCATCGCTGCCATTAGCGCTTGCGTCGCAGCGGCAACCTCAAAACCCAAATGGTGGTAACGCGCCGCGTAACGTGCGACACGCAAAATACGTAACGGATCTTCCGCAAACGCCGCACAGACATGGCGCAGTTGCCGCTGCTGCAGATCCCTCAAACCACCATAGGGATCGATAAGCGTGCCATCGCTCGCCTCTGCCATAGCGTTAATCGTCAAATCACGGCGCAGCAGATCTGCCTCTAGGGTGACCGTTGGCTCAGCATGGCAGATAAAACCGTGATAGCCCGGCCCCGACTTACGTTCGGTGCGCGCCAGGGCGTACTGCTCATGGGTTTGTGGATGCAAAAAGACAGGAAAATCTGCGCCAACCTGACGAAAGCCCTGCGCCAGCATCTCTTCTGGCGTACTACCGACCACCACCCAGTCACGATCTCGCGGGGCGATTCCAAGATATTTGTCGCGCACCGCGCCACCGACCAGATAAACCTGCATGTTTCAAACTCCTCTCACAGTTAAGGCTGCGGTATTATAGAAGCCATCTCCCCTGAGCGACGATAACCACCATGAAAATCACTTTACTCAATCCCGCCAATGGCGAACCCTTACCGCCCTATGAACAGTGGGGCGCCGAGAAGATTGAACGTGCACTCAAAAGTGCCGCAGCAGCGGTGCCGATCTGGCGTAACACGCCGCTACAGATGCGCTGCGAACATCTGCAGCGGGTTGCTGCCAATCTTCGCCGTCGCCGCGACGAACTCGCGCTCACCATTAGCGAAGAGATGGGGAAATTAATTGGCGAAGCGGAGGCAGAGGTGGATAAGTGCGCCACCCTCTGCGACTACACCGTTGAGCACGCTGCGTCACAACTTGCGGATACCTCGGTTAGCAGTGATGCACAACGCAGTTACCTCACTTATCAACCCCTCGGCACCCTGCTGGCGATTATGCCGTGGAACTTTCCCCTCTGGCAGCTCTTTCGTGCTGCGGTACCGGCGCTGGCGGCGGGCAATACGGTGCTGCTTAAACACGCCAGCAATGTACCGCGCAGCGCCGCGAACATCGCCTCCCTCTTCTGCAGCGCCGGTTTTCCCGATGGGGTGCTGATTAATCTGCCGGTTAGCGCCACTGCGGTGGCGGGAATTATTGGTGACCCGCGAATTGCTGCAGTCACCTTTACCGGTTCGACCAGCGTCGGGCGGCAGATTGCCGCCACTGCGGCTGCCGCATTAAAACCGGCGGTGCTTGAGTTAGGCGGTGCTGATCCCTTTATTGTGCTTGAAGATGCAGATCTTGAGTTCACCATCACGCAGGCGCTGCGCTCACGCTTTATTAACTGCGGGCAGAGCTGCATTGCCGCCAAACGTTTTATTGTGATTGAGTCAATCGCCGACCGCTTTGTCAGCGCCTTTGCCGCTGCCATAGCGGCGTTGCGAACAGGCGATCCGCTGAATCGCCACACCACCCTGGCGCCACTGGCGCGTGGCGACTTGCGTGACACACTGGCGCAGCAAGTCGCTCACTCTCTCGCTCATGGCGGCGAGTTAATCGTCGGTGGGGATTCGGTAAAGCGGGCGGGATTTTTCTACCAACCGACCCTCATTGATCGGGTCACCCCCGAGCAGGCGGCGTGGCATGAAGAGCTCTTTGGCCCAGTCGCTACGGTGATTCGCGTTAATAATGAACGCGAAGCGCTACAGGTCGCCAATCAGAGCCGCTTCGGCCTTGGCGGTTCCGTCTGGTGCGGTGACCGTGAGCGTGGCGAACGTCTCGCCCGCCAGTTGCAATGCGGTTCGGCTTTTGTGAACGGCATGGTCAAAAGCGACCCACGTCTCCCCTTTGGCGGAGTGAAGGATTCAGGCTACGGGCGCGAACTTGCAGAGCTTGGCATTCGCGCCTTCGTTAACTGTAAAACGGTCTGGATCGGGTAGTGTTAACGGCATAGCTTTAGCGGCTTGCCACCTCAAGACACTGCCCGATCTGCAGATCGTCACTAAGGCGCTCTGCCGCATCCGTCGCGCCCTGCTCTGCCAAGGTTTTAAAATCAAGGCGTAACTCGACACGCCGACTCGCCTCGGCGGTCGCCAACTGCGCGTGACTTGAAAAACCACCCACCATAAAGAGCCGCTCCACCTCCGCCAGCTCCTCTAAACTCAGAGTCGTCTCGCCACGCGTCAGCAGCGCATGAATCACCGCCTGCGCCCGACGTTGCGACAGGTCAAGATTATAGAGATAGCTGCCGCGTGCGTCGGTATAACCCTCCACCACCACCCGTTTTAACCAGCGCTGTCCCAGCGGCGAATTTGCCATTTTCAGAATCTCCGGCACA
>JADGBN010000059.1 GCA_015231435.1 Gammaproteobacteria bacterium | reverse complement strand
AATTTTTTATCCCGCTAAAGCAGGGGGATTGCTGGGCTTGGTCGAAGGGAGTGTGGGCCATAACAGTGCTTTTGTTGTAAAAACTACAGACCCAGTGTCGTTCTTGGGTCTATTACATTTTTAATGGGCACACCGGTTTACGCCAGCCAGCTATCATAAGTCCGGCGCGGATTTATTCGTTAACTCTAAAGGCGACGATTGTCAAGATAGTTGTTGTCTGAGATAGTCATTTACGCCGCCTGATTTTTAGATCCTGTCACTTTGGATGGATGGATGGATGGATGGTTGCATGACCAAAAAATAGCAAAAATTAAACATCTCCTTGACAAAATAAAATAACCTACTATTCTTATCAAGAATAGCGGCGGCTGTCAATCATCCCAACCAAATATGAGGATAGTCCCATGAGCCAATATGAAATCGCCTCCATCCAACAGGCCCAAAAGGTCGATGCCGAGATCCGCCGTCTGGAGCAGAAGGGGGTGGAGGTGCTGAGCTCCTACGACCCGCTGAGCAGCCTGCACAGCAAGATCCACAACCCAGTCACTGAGGGGATCGATGAGGGTTAATACCGGATGGCTGGCCTTAGGGTCGGCCCCATCAACCAAGTTGCAATAGAACCAACCCGTTAAGGAGAGCACCATGCGAGTAGTCATTACCGGCGCGACCGGCTTTGTGGGCAGACATCTGATTCGGGCCTTGAACCAAGATCGTGCCGAGATCGTGTCGATCAGTCGCCAAGACTTTGCCGCCGGCCCGGATCTGCTCTGTAAGCTGATCGATGGCGCCGATGTGGTCATCAATCTGAGTGGCGAGAATATCAATCAGCGCTGGACTACGGCGGCCAAAAGGCGTTTCTATGAGAGTCGGGTCGCAACGACCCGGCTGCTGGTTAACGCGATGGCCGGGGCCGAGTCGCCGCCCCGACTGCTGATCTCGACCTCGGCCATTGGCGCCTTTGCCGATGGGCCAGAGCCCTATAGCGAAGCGGATCCGCCCAATGGGAGCGATTTTCTCGCCCATCTGGCGCGGGATTGGGAGGCCGAGGCGCGGCGAGCCGAGCAGATTGGGGTCAAAACGCTGATCTTTCGCTTGGGATTGGTCTTGGGCCGTGGCGGTGGGATGATGCAGTCACTGTTGCCCCCGTTCCAGATGGGGCTGGGTGGGCCGATTGGAAGCGGTCAGCAGATGATGAGCTGGATCCACATCGATGATCTGATTGCGGCCTATCTCTGGGCGGTGGCAGAGGAGTCGCTGAACGGGGTCTATCACCTCTGCGCCCCGCATCCGGTCACCAATCGCCAATTCGCTACGGCGCTCGGTGCGGCGTTGCAGCGACCGGCCTGGCTGCCGTTGCCGGTCTGGGTGTTGCGTCTGCTGTTTGGTGACGGGGCCGAGGTGATGGTCTCCAGCCACCATGTGACCTCAAGCCGTCTCCCGGCGGCGGGATTTTTAATGCGCTATCCGCAGATCGGGCCGGCGCTGGAGTCGATAGTTGCGAGCCCTAGCGGGTGCAAGTTGCCGTAGTGCTTTTGCAGTTCCCGGTCGTAACCCGCTCTGACGCGCCCGCGGGTATGCAAATATTGAGCAGCGATCTCAGCCACCTTGCCAAAAAATACCAGCCGATGCCATTCGGTCCTCTCTCTTTTCTCACCGGTACGTTGGTCTTTCCACTCTTCGTTGGTGGCGAGGGTAAAGCTGGTGACGGCACGATGATCCGCTGTGTTATGCAGAAAATATAAACATATAACGATGTATGCGCAGCTTGTAGAGCAGCGGCGATACTTTAGGCAATAGCCCACACTTACTTTGGTGACCTGCAGTGACCACAAGGGAAGAGGCTTCTGCAGCCGTCGCCATCAACTCGCGTTCAGTCTCACCTGATGAGCCTATCACCTGTTAGAATAGCCCCTGCTATCTTAAAAGTAACAAAGCCATTTACCCCAAAGGAGAGATAAATGTACAACAAGATAAGTGAATTTCCGCCCAAGAACGGACGTCCAGTATGGACGCCTACGTTTGATCTGCTCGGTGAAATTGAGGATGAGATGATCGATATCCCGCTACTTGGTTACGTCACTGCGGGTCTGCCGATTGAGGTTCCTGAGGCGCAGGAGATGATCTCTGTTCCTGCGGGGATGATGCGCAAGTGTCACTATGCGCTGCGCGTTCGCGGCAACAGTATGATTGACGATAATATTCTCGATGGCGATCTGATTCTTATCGAATCACGCGAAACGGCGGAAAATGGTCAATCGGTGGTGGCGAAAATTAATGGCTGCCAGGTAACACTGAAAAAACTCTATATCGAAAAGGACCGAATCAGACTGCAACCCGCCAATGATGCGCTGCCACCACTCTATTTTCGTCATGATGAGATTGAGGTGGTCGGTCTGGTGAAGGCGGTGGTACGTTTGCCATAACCGCTGCAGCTTGCATTTAACGAAGAATGGCCATTGCCCTATCCTCTCCCTTTGGCAATAATAGCGCCCCCTTTTTGATACCCTGAAAAACGCTTTTCAGCCCCTTATTCACCAGGAAATTACCCATCATGCGCGCCACTCAATATCTGTTAGCCACCTTAAAAGAGAATCCCGCCGATGCCGAGGTGGTGAGCCATCAGCTGATGTTACGCGCCGGTATGATTCGTAAACTCGCAGCGGGTCTCTATACCTGGCTGCCGCTGGGGCTGCGGGTGTTACGCAAGGTTGAACAGATTGTTCGCGACGAGATGAATCGTGCTGGCGCGCAGGAGATTTTAATGCCCGCCGTGCAACCTGCCGAGTTGTGGCAGGAGTCGGGACGCTGGGAGGTGATGGGGGCGGAGATGTTGCGTATGCGCGACCGCCACCAACGTGATTTCTGCTTTGGCCCCACCCATGAGGAGATTATTACCGATCTTTGCCGCAATGAACTACGCAGTTATAAACAGCTTCCTGCCAATTTTTATCAAATTCAGACCAAGTTCCGTGACGAGCGCCGTCCCCGTTTTGGCGTGATGCGGGCGCGCGAATTTATTATGAAAGATGCCTACTCCTTTCATCTGGATGAGGCTTCGTTGCAGCAGACCTACGATCAAATGCACCAAACCTACTGCCATATTTTTGATCGTCTCGGGCTGGAGTACCGCCCTGTTCTCGCCGATACCGGCGCGATTGGTGGCAGCGGCTCCCATGAGTTTCATGTGCTTGCCGCCTCGGGTGAGGATGCTATCGCCTTCTCCGATGGCAGCGCCTACGCCGCCAACATTGAAAAAGCGGAGGCACTTCCGCCGCAGGGGAGTCGCCCAGCGCCGACGCAACCCATGACAACAATTAGCACCCCGCAACAGCACTCTATTGAAGAGGTTAGCCAGTTCTGCAAGCGCCCTGCCGCTGAGTTAGTCAAAACACTGATTGTGCTTGGTAAAAAAAGTGAAGAGAGCAGTGAACCGCTAGTCGCACTGGTTCTGCGGGGCGACCATGAACTCAATCCGCTAAAAGCGCAAAAATTACCCGAGGTTGCCACACCACTCACCTTTGCCAGTGAAGAGGCGATTGTCGCGGCGGTGGGTTGTGGAACCGGCTCGCTGGGCCCGGTCAAGCTGCCGTTACTCACCTATGTTGATCGCGATGCGGCACAACTTGCTGACTTTATCTGTGGTGCCAACCGCGATGGCGAACATCTGACGGGGGTGAACTGGGGACGCGATCTGGCGGATCCTGCGGGCACCCCGCAGGTGGTTGATCTGCGTAATGTGGTGGAGGGCGACCGCAGTCCCGATGGTCAGGGCAATCTCACCATTAAGCGCGGTATTGAGGTAGGCCATATTTTTCAGTTGGGTAAAAAGTATAGCGAGGCGATGCACGCCACGGTTCTCGATGAACAGGGTCGCGCTCAGACGATGATCATGGGCTGCTATGGCATTGGCGTCAGCCGTATTGTCGCTGCCGCTATTGAACAGAATCATGATGAACGTGGCATTATCTGGCCTGATGCTATCGCCCCCTTTAGCGTGGTGATTGTGCCGATGAATATGGCACGCTCTGACGCCGTCGCAAAAGCAAGCGAACAGCTCTATAACGATCTTCAGGCAGCAGGCGTTGAAGTGTTGCTGGATGATCGCAGCGAGCGTGCCGGGGTGATGTTTGCCGATGCAGAACTAATGGGCATTCCCCACCGTCTGGTGGTCGGCGAACGCTCACTAGAGCGCGGCGTTATTGAATACCGCTATCGCCGTGACAGTGAAAATCGGGAGATTGCGATAGATGAAGTGATCACCTTTTTACAACAATCCATTACCGGCCACCCTTGTTATACCCTTTCTACTTGAAATTGCAGGGTCGTTGCACCAAAGGCCAAGCTGCGCACGCTGCAGTCGCTCACCCCAATCACATAGTTAATCTATGCTCATGGGGATTCGCGACTTTGCCGCCTACCTGCATTTCCAAGTCGTTTGGGGTTAGCCGCGATTTCCGCCAGCAAAACGGCCCACAACTGTCGCTGTTGCGGATAGCTTTTTAGTGCCTGCCACATCGCCTGAATCCGTTCGGCGCGATGTTCGGCACTACCCATCAGGGCATAACCCTGCGCCGTCGCGGAAAAGTTAAAGGCGATATTGTCACAAAAACGGCTGACCGCCTCGCAAGCAATCGCTGCCCCGCCCTGCTGCCACCAGCCATGCTGCAGTTGCTGACGCAGCGCTGCAAGTCGTATCAGGGTCTGTTGCTGTTGTTGCAGATAACGCTGCCGCAGTGCCAACTCGGTTTCACCCAGGATGGCAAGTAACTCAGCATCACTTAAAAGCTGCTGCGGATAACCTAGGGCTGTCAGTTTTTCCACGGTAAACAGCATCACATCACCATAAAACTGGCGCTCAAACTCACCACTGAGATCAACCTGCTGATCCGCTTTAACCACCCCGGGGCGATACTCTGCCTCTGCTCCCGCTCCTGCAGAAAGCGTCCTACTATGGTGCAGCGGCAGATTGGCTGTCACAAATCCCGCACCTCTTTCGGCCAACAGCAGACGCCCCAACACCGGTCCCGCCATCCGCAAACGCAGTTCGGCAAAGGGGAGAAAATCGTGTAACCCCTTGCGATTCATCACATAGTTGCCACTATAGACGGTGCGCGCCGCCTTAACCCCGAGCGCTGAGCCGGCATAGCGATAAAAACTCGGACGGGTGGGATGTGTGCCAAAAAAGAACTGCGCCAACTGTTCGCTAAAATGGTCGAACATCGCCTGATGGCTATGCGGCTGTGGTAGCCGACAACGAAAAGGGGTCTGCTGCGCCGCACCATTAAAACCAAAAAGATCCGCCATATCATGATAGGCGGCATCTGTCGCGCCACAGTAAGGTTGATGAAAAGTGCAGGTTGCCTGCGGCTCCACTGTGCCTAACTGCGCCAAGGTGTCGGTCAGATCAAGCAGCAGACGCGAAGCCATTACCGCCGGTGACACCGGCGGATCACCGACGACCGGACAACTCACCACGGTAACCGGGGTGGTCGTAAAAATCTCATCGAGGTGGGCAAAATAGTTTAACGCCGCATAATCGGCACTCGCCGCTGTCGTATGACTGTCACTCAGGGTGACAGCAAAGGTCTCATCACTATCGACAAAATAAAACAGGCTGTTTGGCGGCAACGCCAGCCCCGCCAAATAGAGGTAGCAGAGATTGCGCATCTGCGAAGCCCCCTTATGACCCTGCGCAGCGGCAGCAACGGTCCCGACAAGCGACTTTAACCCGTGCTGCTGCGTCGGCGTCAGCCCACTTAACAGCGCTAATTGCGCCGCCTGATCAAAATGGTCGCAGCCTAACCCTGCTACAGTAAACTTTTCTGCGAGATGCCGATGTGCAGCAATATGAACAGCACTGTTACTATCATCGGCAATCACCACCTGAACTTTGGCGTAACGCCCCCCCACCTTACCGCCATACTGATAGATCTGACAGAGCGCCAACAGTGAGGCAAGACAAGTTTCCAGCTGCTGCGGACGGTCGGCAACGGGAATCACCACGACAAAATGGTGGCGCGCATCGTCACGGCTTAAACCGAGCAGCGTCTCATACTCACGCCATAACCGCTGATAGTGGCTTAACTGCGCTGAAAAAGAGGCCGGATTTTCACTCTGCAACCGCCACATCTGCTCCTCTTGCAGCGTAATCGCACGGCGATAAAGGGCGCCAAGCGGCGTAGGCGCATGCGGCTGGCTTAACGCCTGATAGAGCGCTGCAAGCTCCGGGGTGGGGTGTTCTGTCAGTAAGCGAAACAGGGCAGGAAAATAGCAGAGCGACATCGCAATTAACGCCCTGACTGATAGTCGGGGAAAAGGTCGCGGTCGATCACCATCTCCACAAGACGAATGCCGACATTAAAGTCACTGCTGCCAAATAGCTCATCAATATCGGCCTCACAGACCACTTTGTGATAGCCAATGCCAAACGAACGGGCAAGATAACGGTAATCCGGATTTATAAAATCACAGTTAATTAGCCGCTGCTGATAACGCTGCTGCTGATTTTTACGAATTAACCCCATCGTACCGTTATTAAAAAGAATCACCGTCAGGGGGATGGCGTAGTTCACTGCGGTCATTAGCTCCATGCAGCACATCTGAAAACCACCATCACCCAACAGCGCCAGCGTCGGACCCGCATGGGAAAAACGAGCACCAATCGCCGCTGGAATCGCATGTCCCAGCGAGGAGACACCGGCATTGGGATAGTAGCGGTTACTGCTGGAGACGGTAAAAAAGTTCTGGGCAAAAATCATATTGTCATCAAACAGTGCCAACCCTTCGGGATAGTGCTGCGCCAGTTGCGTAAAAAAGCGGCGAATTAGCGCAAAGCCGGGGTGGGCGACTGGGCCGCGTTGACTCACTGCGGCGGCGGCGACCGCCTGTTGCCGTTGCTGCGCCGTGGCCCTCACCCCAGCCACTTGCAGACGGAACAAGAGATCCTGCAACACCTGGCGAATATCCGCATGAATCGCCAAATCGGCACGAAAAACCTTCCCAAGCTGTTCAGAGTCACTATCAACCTGCACCAAAGTACGCCCCGCCAGCAGCGACTCTTTCCAGAGATAACTGGTGCGTTCGTTATAGCTTGCTCCTAAAAAGAGCACTAAATCAGCGTGCTCTTTCAGATAACTTAAAGCGCGACCATCAGAGGTCACCCCCAGCGTCCCCAACGCCAAAGGCGAGGACTCACTAATCACCCCCTTGGCCTTCAGGCTGGTGGCGACGGGAATCGCCAACAGCTCCGCCAGAGCGGCAACCTCCTCCCCCGCCGCAGAGGCAATTGCCCCATGACCCGCAATAATTAACGGATGCTGCGCTGCGGTAATTAGGCTCTGCAGCCGCTCAATCTCATCGCTTTGGGGCGCCAAACGATCCCGCAGCGGACGGTTGGGGATCGCCTCAAGAAAGGCATCATCGACCAACTCCTGCTGCACATTAAAGGGAAAACTTAACAGCACCGGCCCCGGTGCAGGTGAGAGCAGAATACAGCTTGCGCGTTTAAGCACCTGCGGCAGATAGTCGCTGCGCTCAATCAGCTTGTGATAACGGGTAATGCCGCGAAACAGATCGCTCTGATCAATCGCCCCCCCCTCACCCGAACTCTCCTGCAACCCGCCACGACCAAAGACCGTCGTCGAAGCCTCGCCAGTAATCACCAACACCGGCAGTTTATCGGCATAAGCGTTGGCAATACCGGTCACCAAATTTGTCGCTCCGGGGCCCGCCGTGGTAATACAGGCCGCAATCCGCCCGGCAACGCGTGCATAACCACACGCCATAAAGGCGGCGCCCTGCTCATGTTTCACTAAAATAGATCGCAGCGGGGCATCATAGAGTCGATCATAGACCGGAAGAATATGCGCCCCTGGCATACCAAACACCGTATCAATGCCCATGCGTTGCAGATAACGCACAATAAGCTCGGCAACAGTCACCATCATTGGGGTAAAAAAAGTAGGCACATCGTGGATAAAAGAGTGGGGAGGCCCATCGTCAAAATCTAAAAGTCAGGTTGCACGCAGTATAACCCCAAAATCATTAAAAATACGGGCAGGCGGCAAGGTCGCAAACGCCCGTAAACGAAGAGAGACGAAGCGATTGACGCGAACAATTGCAAACTGCCCTTGGGTACAAGGGCGGGTAACTGCGCCACTTTGGTTGTAGAAGACGGATGGAACCAGACCAACGCCTCACCAAAACCTTGCAAAAACTCGTCTCTTTAGCGGAGGCAGGAGAGGAACCACCACCAGCGGGTCCATGCATCGGAAAAGGAATCCATGGAATAGCAATGAGTCGTTTTGAAAGAGCCGCACCCATGCTATTTTGCGGCGCTTCTTAGTGCCAAGGCAGTGACATTGCCACACTTTGCAGGGTAACGCAGGGCATGACGAATCACCCATTTCCGATCGCTGCTAGCACTTTTCAGCCACGCTTTCGCCAGTGAAAAGGCTAGTTCTGGGTGATCTTTAGCAATATCCCCTAAATGGTTGGCAACACTGCGTCGCACATAGAGGCTTGAATCATCCCTAAGTGCCTCAAGAAACGGCAGCAGCGGCTGCGGATCTTGAATAAATGCAGGAATACGCCGCCCCCAAGGGAGGCGCGGACGCGTCCCCTCAGAGCAGAGACGACGCACATGGGGATTGGGATCGGCCAGCCACTGTCGCAGTTGCTGCAGCGTCAACTGCGGCTGCTCAATTAAAAAAGGGCGAATTGCAAACTCTGCGGTAAAACGCTGGGTCAGCTCATAATGGCCGCGCATCGCTGCGTGAAAGGTCGCATCGTCACCCACCGACAAGCCATACTCTGCGATAAAAAAACTGTGGGGCAGATAAAAGAACCCCGCCAACCCCATCACCGCCGTACTCTCCAGTGCTGGGGTCATGCTGGCAATGAGGATTTCCAACGCCTCGACAAAGGGCAGGGGAAGATGTTGCCGCAGTGCTGTAGCAATATGTCTGCCGCGCGCCATTAGTGCCAGCTCGGCAAGCCCTCTCGTCGCCTGTTGGCAAAATGAGTGAACGGCAAAGCTGGGGTAGACCAGAGAGATATTCGCCGCCAGTTGCGCAACCGTAGCGGCATTAAGCAGCTCTTTTAACGCGACACCCTTCTCGATTGCCCGTGGCGCTGCGGGAAGGGTGGGAACAGCGCCGCTATTTACCACAGCTTATGACTTGCGAACAAATTCCGCTTTCAGTTTCATCGCCCCGATCCCATCAATTTTGCAATCAATATTGTGATCGCCTTCAGCCACAAGGTGAATATTTTTCACTTTAGTACCGACCTTAATCACCAGTGAGCTCCCTTTCACCTTGAGATCTTTAATAACCGTCACGCTATCGCCATCACTTAACAGATGACCGTTGGCATCACGGATCTCCGCCCGACTCTCTGCCCCACCGGTAATAATCGCGCCCTCTTTACTCCACTCATAGGCACACTCCGGACAGATGTAACTGTCGCCATCTTCATAGACATACGCAGATCCACACTGCAGGCAATCCGGCAGATCACTCATGATGCCATCCCCCGTTCTCTTCCTGCGGCAAAAGCGGCTTCGTTAAGCGCAACCAGTTTGGGTTTTCGCTCACGAAAACGCTCAAGAATCACCTCGCGCATCACCTCGGCGGAAAACTCCAGATAGTGCGAAATAGCCCCCAGCATGACCGTATTCACCAGCCGAAAATTCCCCAAACCACGGGCAATTTCGGTGGCCGCCAAGCGCTGCACCTGAATGCCGCGCGATCGGATTTCACCAATGGGATCAGCGGGATAATCGTATAGACCGAGGGAGACAACTGGGGGTGCCTGGGGTTCTGAATTAACCATCGCCACGCCACCGGGACGTAACTCACCACACCAGCGCAATGCCTCGGCAGGTTCAAAGGCGACGATCAGATCAGCCTCTCCTGCAGGAATAGCGGGTGACAGTACCCGTTTACCAAAACGCACATGAGAGGTGACGACACCACCCCGTTGCGCCATCCCCGCCACCTCCGTCTTTTTCACATCGTAGCCAGCACGCAGCGCGGTTTGCGCGATCACTTCCGAGGCGGTCATCACCCCCTGCCCGCCAATCCCCACCACCAGAATATTGGTCACCTTATCAACCACGGCTCACCCCCTGTAGCGGCACAATCGCATCGGGAGCACAGGTTCCCGGGCAGAGATCACAACCGGTACACGCCTGAGAATCAATCGTCACAAAGGCTAACTGCTTCTCCTGCCCGTTAGGTTTGGTGACGGTTTCGCGACGCACCACGGCAATCGCAGGGCAGCCAACATCAAGACAGTTACCGCACCCTGTGCACTTCTCATCAACCACCGTTAACGGGGGTTTCGGGCCATAGTGGTCAATCAGAACACAGGGCTGATTAGTGATAATGACCGAGGGTTCAGGCTGCTTACTCTCGTCACGCAGCGCTTTAAAAAGGGTCGGCAACTCATAGGGGTTTACCTCGACAATCCGCTCGGAGCGAACCCCCAACGCCTCACAGAGCTTGCGAAAATCGATTTGTAACGCTGGTTGACCATGAATATCACGGCCACTGGCGGGATTATCTTGCCCCCCAGTCATCCCCACTGCACGGTTATCCAGCAGCAGCACCGTGACATTGCCACGGTTATAAGTGATATCAAGCAGCCCCTGCATTCCCATATGCATAAAGGTTGAATCGCCAATCACCGCAAAGATCTTTTTATCTTTATCGGCTGCCGTACGCCCCTTATCCAGCCCCAACGCCACCCCCATCGAAGCACCCATACAGATACAGGTATCCAGGGCATTCCACGGCTCACCGGCACCCAGCGTATAACAGCCGATATCACCGGAAATAGTGGTGTTACGAATGTGCGCAAGACAGTAGTAGATCCCTAAGTGCGGACAGGCGACGCACATTGTCGGCGGCCGTGGAAAGAGCACAGCTTGACTGACCACCGGTGGTGCGACACGCTGCTCGCGCACCACGGGCGCTGAAGCGGTAGCGACATCAGGCATCGCCACCTCCCCCATCAGTGACCGCAGGGCACGACGCAATACCGGTGGTGCCAACTCCCCCTGACGCGGCAGGAGTTCTTTACCTTTCACCGCAATACCCGCTGCCTTAATCTCCTGCTCCAGTAGCGGCTCGACCTCTTCAACGACCACCAGTGTCGCCACCGTTGCTGCAAAGTCGCGAATTTTGCCTAATGGCGGCGGATAGGAGAGCCCCAGCTGCAAAATAGGGGCATCAGGAAAACTCTCCATAATATGGAGCACTGCAGGACCACTGGCGATAAAACCCACACGCCGATCATCCCCACCCACCAGACGATTCAGCTCACTCACTTCACTGTGATCACGCAACAGCGCCTCACGTTCAAACATCCAGGGGATGCGAAACCGCGCGTGTGCCGGGGTCATGACTTTCTGTTTCACATCTTTAACAAACCCTGTGAGTGGAGTCACTGTCGGGTAGCTGTCACGCTGCGGACGGACGATCCCTTTCACATGGCAAATACGGGTGGTGAGTCGCAGAATGACTGGGGTATTAAAGGCTTCTGAAAGCTCAAAAGCCTGCTGCATCATGGTAAAACTCTCCTGCGAATCACAGGGTTCGAGCACCGGCACATGGGCAAAACGTCCCCAAAAACGTGAATCCTGCTCATTTTGCGAAGAGGAGAGTCCAACATCATCGGCAACCACAATCACCAAACCGCCACCCACGCCGATGAGTGTTTGCGATAACAGCGCATCAGAGGCGACATTCAGTCCCACATGCTTCATGGCACAAAATGCACGACTCCCCGCCAGTGAGGCACCAATCGCCACCTCAAGCGACACCTTTTCGTTCATCGACCACTCGCTGTAGATCTCTTTATAACGCGAGGTGTATTCCATAATTTCGGTGGAGGGGGTGCCGGGATAGGCAGCCGCCACGCGACAGCCCGCCTCCCAAGCACCACGCGCTATTGCCGCGTTACCCGAGATAAAAAGAGGTTCAAGGTGACTATGCTGTTCCATTTACTGCCTTTATCATGTTTTGTGGTAAGACCACTTTATCTAAAACAAAAAAGAGTTAGCGATTGCGGTGATCAATCACACGCACCGCCTTGCCTTGGGAGCGCGGCACCGCATCAATCCCTTTAACGACCACCGGACAGGTCACCCCGACCAGATCTTTAATCGCCTTTTCCGCTTTTTTACCAACCTTAACCATCGCCTCGGCACCGCGCTGCACCAGTGCCGGGGTCGCCTCGACATTCACCATCATGCTGTCCATACTCCCCTCGCGGAAAACTTCAATTTGATAGAAGGGACTCAGCTCGGCATCCTCCACCAGAACCGCCTCAATTTGCGACGGAAAGACATTTACCCCACGAATAATCAACATATCATCGGTGCGGCCGGTAATGCGGCGCATCCGCACATGGGTACGGCCGCAGCGACAGGGGGTTGGATCAAGCACCGAGAGATCGCGGGTACGATAGCGGATAATCGGCAGCGCCTCTTTGGTAAGCGAAGTAAAGACCAACTCCCCCTCTTCGCCATAGGGGAGCGGTTCACCACTATCGGGGTTCACCACCTCAACAAGGAAATGATCCTCCCAAATATGCAGACCGTGCTTCGCCTCAATACACTCCACCGAGACCCCGGGACCGATAATCTCGGAGAGGCCGTAAATATCTATCGCCTGAATCCCAAGGCGTGATTCAATCTCCTGACGCATCGCCTCAGTCCACGGCTCGGCACCAAAAACACCGACACGCAGCGGCAATTTGCGCACATCAACTGCTTCCCGGCTCGCCTCTTCCGCAATATTCAGCGCATAGGAGGGAGTACAGCCAAGACCGGTCGGGGCAAAATCCTGCAGCAACATGAGCTGCTTGCGTGTCTGCCCCCCCGACATCGGGATCACCGTACACCCCAAACGCTCAGCGCCGTAATGAAACCCCAACCCCCCAGTAAAAAGACCATAACCATAGGCGTTATGAAAGCGATCCCCAGCCCCCAATCCCGCCGCAGAGAGCGTACGCGCCATTAAGTCTGACCAGGTATCAATATCGCGACGGGTGTAGCCCACCACCGTCGGTTTTCCCGTTGTTCCCGAGGAGGCGTGAATCCGTACCACCTGTTCACTGGGAACCGCAAAAAGACCAAAAGGGTAGTTATCGCGCAGATCACTTTTACTGGTAAAAGGGAGGTGCACCAGATCTGCCAGTGACTGCAGCTGATGCGGCCGAAACCCGAGCGCATCCATCGCCTGCCGATAGTGGGGAACATTGGCATAACAGCGCTCAACACTATTTTTAAGGCGACGTAACTGTAGTTTTTCCAGATCTTCACGCGGCAGGGTTTCGACTTGATGCAAAATCATTGGGACTTCTCCTGTGGGGGACGTTGGCTGTTCATCCATTCACTCAAACTATCTTCACGGCGAAAAACGTGACCGGTAAAGTGGGCAAGCAATTTTTCGTGCTGATTTCTTACCTCAACCTGATAGAGCGCGGTCCGTTTTCCCAGCTTTAACTCTGTGGCAACCGCCACCAGGCGCTCACCCAAACTTGCCGCAGCGGTATAACTGACATGGGCATCCAAACCAACCGCAACGGTATTATGGCTGTTTGAGGCGACCGCGAAGGCGAAGTCGGCAAGGGCAAAGGTCGCACCGCCGTGGAGCAGGGCAACGGAGTTGAGCATATCACTGCGCACCACCATTGTCGCACGACAGTAACCTGCTTTTGCAGCCTCGACTTCAATACCCAGCAGATTGGCAAAATGATCATTACGCGCCATCCAGTGGGCAATTCGCTCCGCCAGAGAGCCGGACTCCGCCTGCTTCAAGTTCTCGCCAACAGGCATGAGTGCCGCATCCGCGCCCTGAATCAGCTGGTACCCATCCTGCTGC
>JADGBN010000058.1 GCA_015231435.1 Gammaproteobacteria bacterium | reverse complement strand
CACTATGACCAAAACCCAAGCCACTGGCGGCGTGACGTTACCGCCCTGCCGTAGTGCCTTTGAAAAGTCGCATCACCACAACATAGAAGAGCGGGATAAAGAAGATACCTAGCAGGGTTCCCGCTAGGGTTCCCCCGAGAATCCCCGTTCCGACCGCATTCTGGCTGCCAGAGCCGGCGCCATTGGCGAGCGCCAGCGGTAACACGCCAAAACCGAAGGCAAGCGAGGTCATAATAATCGGACGCAGCCGCATGCGCGCCGCCTCCAGCGTCGCGGCAATTAGGCTACGTCCCTCCTGCTCCATCAGGGTTTTGGCAAACTCAACAATCAAAATGGCGTTTTTTGCCGAAAGACCAATCGTCGCCAGCAGCGCCACCTGGAAATAGACATCATTTGCCATGCCGTTGCCATAGGAGGCGAGCAGCGCGCCAAGAACCCCAAGAGGGACCACGAGAATAACGGCAAAAGGGAGTGACCAACTTTCATAAAGCGCTGCCAACGACAGAAATACCACCAGAAGCGATAGGGCATAGAGCGCCACTGCCTGATCGCCGGAGTAGCGCTCCTCATGGGAGAGTCCCGACCACTCAAAACCGATGCCCTGCGGCAGCTTTGCGATAATCTCCTCCACCGCACCCATCGCATCACTGGAGGAGAGACCGGCCGCCGCCTCCCCCATCATCTCCACCGAAGAGAGGCCGTTAAAGCGCTCAAGACGGGGGGAGCCATACTGCCAGCTACCACTCACTAAACTCGTCAGCTGCACCATCTCGCCACGATTATTGCGCAGATACCACTTACCGAGATCTTCAGGCTGCATCCGCGTCGCGGCATCCCCCTGGATGTAGACCTTTTTTATCCGCCCGCGATCAACAAAATCGTTCACATAACTGCCGCCCCAAGCGGTAGAGAGGGTGTCATTAAGCATCGCCACATCAATCCCCAGCGCCCCTGCCTTGGCGTAATCAATCGTCAGTTGATACTCCGCGACATCACTCTGACCATTAGGACGCACCCGCTGCAGCCGCTTATCAGCTGCCGCCAGCCCCAAAAACTGATTTCGTGCCGCCATTAGCGCCTCATGCCCCAACCCGCCGCGATCCTGGAGTTGCAGGCTAAAGCCGTTGGAGGTGCCCAACTCAATCACTGCGGGGGGGACAAAGGCAAAGATCATCGCCTCACGAATTTGCGAAAAGGCCCCCATGGCGCGGGAAGCAACACTCTGCACATCACTGCCGGGGGCGGTACGTTCACTCCAATCCTTCATGCCGACAAAGGCGATCCCCATATTCTGACCACTACCCGAGAAGCTAAAACCGGCGGCGGTAAAGAGACCACGCACATTGTCTTGCTCCTTCTGTAGAAAGTGCTGTTCAACCTGCTTTAACACCTCGATAGTACGCTCCTGACTCGCCCCCGGCGGCAGAATAATCTGGGCAAACATAATGCCCTGATCTTCCGCCGGTAAAAAAGCGGTCGGCATACGGGTAAAGAGCAGGGCAAGAACCCCCACTATCGCCGCGTAAATAAAGAGAAAGCGCAGGGTTCGCTGTAATATTTTCGCCACCCACGACTCATAACCGCGACTGCTGGCAGTAAAGAGGCGGTTAAAACCGTGAAAAAAGCGCCCCAGCAGCCCCGCTTCACCCGGTTCATGCCCCTTAGCTATCGGTTTTAACAACGAGGCGCAGAGCGCCGGGGTAAAGATGAGCGCCACTAGGACTGAAAGCGCCATCGCCGAGACAATGGTGATGGAGAACTGCCGGTAGATGACGCCAACCGAGCCGCCAAAGAGTGCCATCGGCACAAAGACCGCCGCCAGCACCAGACCAATACCAATTAACGCCCCGGTAATTTGTCGCATCGAGCGTTTGGTCGCCTCTTTAGGAGAGAGCCCCTCACTGCTCATCACCCGTTCGACATTCTCAACCACAACAATCGCATCATCCACCAAGAGACCGATCGCCAGCACCAGACCGAACATCGTCAGGGTATTAATCGAAAAGCCTGAAACAGACATCACCGCAAAAGTACCGAGCAGCACCACGGGCACCGCAATCGTCGGAATGAGCGTCGCACGAAAGTTCTGTAAAAAGAGATACATGACAAGAAAGACCAGCAGCACCGCCTCGATGAGCGTCTCCACCACCCCCTCAATCGAAAGACGAACAAAGGGTGTTGTATCATAGGGATAGACAACTTCGATAGCCGCCGGAAAATAGGGTTGCAGCGTCGCTAGGCGTTCGCGTACCGCCGCCGCCGTATCGAGTGCATTGGCACCCGCCGCCAGACGAATGCCAAAACCAGAGGCGGGCTGACCGTTAAAACGGCCACTCACCCCATAATTTTCTGCACCAATTTCGACCCGCGCCACATCCTTCAGGCGCACCTCGCCCCCCTGCTGACTGCTGCGCAGCAGGATCTTCTCAAATCCGGCGATCCCCTCAAGACGGTTTTGTGCGGTTATCGTCGCGGTAAACGCCTGCCCGGGAAGCGCGGGCAGTCCCCCCAGCGCCCCTGCTGAGACCTGGGCGTTCTGTGCCTGAATGGCTGCCTTTACATCGGCAGGCGTGAGACGGTAGTTCAGCAGCTTTGCCGCATCCAGCCAGATACGCATCGCATATTGGGCACCAAAGACCTGCACTTCGCCGACACCGGTGACGCGGGTGATCGGCTCCTGCACGTTAGCGCTAATAAAATCGGAGAGATCTTCGCGGCTCATGCTCCCGTCTTTGGCAACAAAACCGACCACCATCAGGAAGTTACGCGCTGACTTTGCGACACTCACCCCCTGCTGCTGCACCGCGAGAGGGAGCAGCGGCATCGCCATCTGGAGTTTGTTTTGCACCTGAACCTGGGCAATATCGGGATCGACATCGGCCTCAAAGGTGAGGGTGATCGTCGCTCGCCCATAGGAGTCGGAGTTGGAGCTCATATACTGCAAGCCATCCAGCCCAGTCATCTTCTGCTCAATAACCTGGGTCACCGCATCTTCGACACTACGCGCCGAAGCGCCGGGATAGGCGGCCTTAATCGCAATCGCAGGCGGTGCAATCGCCGGATATTGCGCCACCGGCAAGGTGCGCAGCGCCAACAGCCCCGCCAGCATAATGGCAATCGCAATGACCCAAGCAAAGATCGGGCGATCAATAAAGAAGTTAACCACCAGCGTCTCCTACTGACCGTCCAGCGTCACTGCCATCCCCGCCTTTACCTTCTGCAGGCCAGCAGTAATCACGCGATCACCCGCTGTTAAACCGCTGATAACAACCCACTGCCCCTCATGGCTATGGGAGAGGGTGACCTGCCGCTCCTCAACCTTGTGATCGCTATTCACCAGCAGCAGTTGTGGTTGCCCGCGCGGGGTGTAGCTCACCGCCGCTTGGGGAATTAAGAAGGCGTTATGAGTTATTCCCTGGGTGATCCGCGCCCTAACATACATTCCGGGAAGAAGTTCACCCAAGGGGTTGGCGAAGAGTGCCCGCAGGGTGATGCTCCCGGTACTCTCATCAACCATCACCTCGGAAAAGGCGAGCTTGCCCTGATGCGGATAGCTTGAGCCATCTTCAAGCAGCAGCGTCACACTTAACGTCGCATCACTGTCGTGCTGTAATTTTCCCGAAGCAAGCTCCCGCTTCATTCGTAATAACTCAGCGCTCGACTGGGTCAGATCAACGTAGATCGGATCCAACTGCTGTACCGTAGCCAGCGCATTGACCTGATTGGTGGTTACCAGCGCGCCCGCCGTCACGTTTGATCGCCCGATCCGCCCAGCAATCGGTGATTTTAATGACGTAAAATCAAGCTCCAGCCGTGCCCGCGCCAAAGCAGCAGTCGCCACCCGCACATCCGCCTCTGCCTGCTGAAACGCTGCTTTCGCCTCATCGTTCTCCTGCTGACTAACAGCACTACTGCGACTAAGCTCGGCAAAGCGGTGGGCCCGCTGTTTTGCCGCTGCCAAGTTGGCATTTGCACGATCCAGTAAGGCGAGCGCACTATCGACACTCGCCTGATAGGTTGCCGGTTCAATACGATAGAGAAGCTCCCCCGCCTTCACCTCGCTCCCCTCGACAAAGAGACGCTCTTTAATAATTCCGGTCACCTGCGGACGCAGTTCAGCCACCAGATAGGGGGTGGTGCGGCCAGGAAGTTCGCTGGTAATTTTAACTTCACTCGATTTAGCCAGTAACACAGTTACCTTGGGAGGGGGTGCGGTGGGAGTCGCTGCTGCAACGACCTCCTTATCGCTAAAAAGTGTGCTAATACGCTCAACCATCTCCCCCGCCCAACTACGCCAGTTTGACGCGTCACCCCCCTGACAGCCGCCAAGGGCAAGGGAGAAGAGCAGCAGCGAGAGCGCAAGCCCCCGATGCAAGCCAGCTTTATGGGCAGGGAAAAGCGCATTCATCAGAAATTCCTGGGGCTACTTGCTACGTTCGATCATCGCGTAGGCAGAGTGGTTATGAATCGACTCAAAGTTTTCTGACTCGACAATATAGGCGGCAATTCTCGGGTCAGCATTCAGCTCAACGGCGACATCACGCACCATATCCTCAACAAATTTCGGATTATTGTAGGCACGTTCGGTGACAAACTTCTCATCTGGGCGCTTTAGCAGCGAAAAGAGTTCGCAGGAGGCCTGACGCTCAACCAGATCAATCAGATCTTCAATCCAGACAAAACCGTTGGTATCGACGGTCACCGTGACATGGGAGCGCTGATTGTGAGCGCCATAATCAGAGATCTTTTTGGAGCAGGGGCAGAGGCTGGTGACCGGCACCACCACCTTCACCCGCAGCTTCGGCTCACCATTTTTCACCTCACCCAAAAAGGTGACGTTGTAATCCATCAGACTCTCGACCTGCGAAACCGGCGCCTTTTTATTAACAAAGTAGGGAAAGGTCATCTCGATATGACCCGATTGTGCCTCAAGTTTTTCCGTCATCTCCTTTAACATCACCTTAAAGGACTTTACCGAGAGCTCCTTTTCATGATTGTTAAGGATCTCGACAAAGCGCGACATATGCGTCCCCTTAAAGTTATGGGGCAGGTTCACATACATATTGAAGTTGGCGACGGTGTGCTGCTCGCCGCCATTGCGGTCAAGAATACGCACAGGATGCAGGACATCGCGAATACCGACTTTATTAATCGCGATTTGACGCGAATCATGCCGGCTCTGCACATCGGCAATCGGCGCATCTGAAGCGGTGCAGCAAACTTCATCATTCATGGATTAACTCCTCACTATAACGGACACAGGCGCGCTCGGTCTCCCAAAGAGTTACCGCAATAAGCGCAATAGAGTGGTAATGGGGCTGCTGCAGGGCTGCGGCAACCCCCTGATAGATCGCCGCCGCAATATTTTCTGCGGTGGGGTTCTCTTTATCAAAGGGGGGAATATCGTTAAGATAGAAGTGATCAAAGCGATCCGTCACCTTTTTAACGATATGTCGCAGCGCCTTAAAATCGATGGCAATCCCGAGTTCATTTAACGCGCTGGCACTCACCTCGACCTCAACTTTCCAGTTGTGGCCATGCAGCCGTCGGCAATCTCCCGGGTAGTTATGCAGCGAGTGGGCGGAGGCAAAATCGGAGACCACCTTTAACTGATAACAGCGTTTAACCGCACTCATCACTACTTATCAGCCCAGCAGCGCGGTCACGGCAGCAACAATGCCATCGACATCAAGACCGAGCTGTTTAAGCAGCTCTTCACGGCCACCATGTTCAATAAAGCTATCCGGCAGACCTAGATGATGACAGGCGACGTTTATCCTGTTTTGGGCAAAAAACTCCGCGACAGCGCTCCCCGCACCACCTGCGATAGTATTCTCCTCCAGAGTCACCAGTAGCGAGTGTTGCGCTGCGACCTGCCGCAGCAGCGCTGCATCGAGGGGTTTAACAAATCGCATATTGACAACCGTGGCATTCAGCGCCGCGCCAGCCACCTCTGCCGCCGCCACCAGCGAACCAAAAGCGAGCAGCGCCACCCCTTCACCCTGACGTAACAGCTCGGCTTTACCGATGGGCAACGGAGTTAGGTCATTACCCGCAGCGAGACCACGACCCACGCCACGAGGATAGCGTACCGCTGCGGGGCCTGAATGATAAAAGCCGGTCGTCAGCATACGGCGACACTCCGGTTCATCCGCCGGTGCCATAATTATCATGTTTGGAATCGGTCGCAAAAAAGAGAGATCAAAACTGCCGATATGAGTAGGGCCATCAGGTCCGACAATACCGGCGCGGTCAATGGCAAAAAGCACTGGTAAATTTTGCAGCGCGACATCGTGAATCAGCTGATCATAGGCACGTTGCAAAAAGGTGGAGTAGATTGCCACCACCGGTTTTTTTCCTTCGCAGGCAAGTCCCGCCGCCAGCGTCACCGCATGCTGCTCGGCAATACCGACATCAAAATAGCGCTGCGGACAGGCCTTGGCAAAGGCGGTTAGACCCGATCCGGCCTCCATCGCCGGGGTGATCGCCACCAGCTCCGGCACGGCCTCGGCCATATCCATCAACCATTTCCCAAATACCTCGGTATAGGTAAGTTTGCTGCTTTTGCCACTCCCCTGCCCTATCTCGGGATCGGCGGGATTAAAGGGCGAAACGCCGTGATAAGAGCTGGGGTTGGCTTCAGCGGGGGCGTATCCCTTGCCCTTGCGGGTCATCACATGAAGAAACTGCGGTCCCTCTAGCGATTTGATATTGCCTAACGTCTTTAGCAGGGTATCAATATCATGCCCATCTACCGGGCCGATATAGTTAAAGCCCATCTCCTCAAAGAGCGTTCCGGGAATCACCATCCCCTTCATATGCTCCTCGGCACGCCGCGCCAGCTCCCAGGCGGAGGGGATATTCTGCAACACCTTTTTACTGCTAGAACGCATCGTCGCATAAACCTTACCGGAGAGAATGCGCGCCAGATAGTTTGAGAGCCCGCCGACATTAGGCGAAATTGACATCTCGTTATCGTTAAGAATCACCAACAGGTTAGCGTCAAGATCACCGGCATGGTTCAGCGCCTCAAAGGCCATTCCCGCCGTTAGCGCCCCGTCACCAATCACCGCCACCACGTTACGCTTACTGCCATCTAACTGAGCTGCCAGCGCCATACCCAGCGCCGCACTAACCGAGGTACTGGAGTGTCCGGTGCCAAAAGTGTCATAGGGGCTCTCGTCACGTTTGGGAAACCCCGAAAGGCCGCCCAACTGCCTTAGGGTAGACATCTGTTGACGCCGCCCCGTGAGAATTTTATGGGGATAGCTTTGATGCCCGACATCCCAGACCAGACGATCTTCCGGCGTATTAAAAACATAATGCAGCGCAATGGTTAGCTCCACTGTACCCAAACCGGAGGCGAGATGACCACCTGTCTCGCCAATGGAGTGCAGCATGAAGTCGCGTAACTCCGCTGCCAGTTGCGGCAATTGCGAAGGGTGCAGACGACGCAAATCATCCGGAAGGTCAATTTGCGTCAACAACGGGTAATCGTTAAAGTCGGCCATAAGTGGAAGGGCTAAACCAGAGAGGGGAAGCGACTAATGATCCCTTTATTTGCGATTTAGGGCAAGCAGAAATTCAGCAGCACGACATTAATTACCCAACTATACCCAAAATCATTGGAAATAATGGAAGGCGGCAAAGTCGCGAATCCCCATAGGCATAGATTAACTATGTGATTGGGGTGAGCGACTGCAGCGTGCGCAGCCTGCCTTTGGTGCAACGACCCTGCAATTTCAAGTAGAAAGGGTATACGTCAAATAACCTGTTCAACTGTGTGATATCACCACTGCGGCAGCGACCCCTATAATAATAACGCTACGACATCAATGAGTTAGTTATTGGCACGGAATATGCTTTATGAGATTCGCCGTAATAGTCTTAAAGGCATTGGTTGCTATGAATCCGGTTAGAGAAGGAACTCTTAAGGCATGGTTGGTAAAGGGGATCATGGTAATCAGCATCCACTGGATGCTGATTACCTGGTTTCTTCATCAGGAGATTGCTGGCGGGGCAAAAACTACACCGCCATTACGCATGGTTGTGCGGCATATTCAGGCAGCACCAGTGGCCGCGTCACCACCGCAGCCGCCACCCGCTGCTGCGACTGCCGCCGTGGAGGCGAGCGAACCCTCCCCACGCAAACCTGACAAACCCAACAAGCCTCGGAAGAGAACCACGCCAAACAAATCGACAACCGTTATAGCCGCCGCCACTCCCGCTATAGCAGCAATCGCTACCCCTGAATTGGTCACCCCCGCGCTGGCCATCAGCAGTACCGCAGCTAGCGAAGTGATGACCGAACCCCTATTCGAGGAAGCAAGTTACCATGCCGATTATCTTAATAATCCGCCACCTAGCTACCCGCTATTGGCAAGACGACGACGCGAGCAGGGAACGGTACGGTTAAGTGTGCAGGTTTCAGCAGCGGGCAGCGTGACCGCACTGAGTATTAGCCAAAGCAGCGGTTATCAGCGACTTGATGCCGCCGCCCTAGAGGCAGTAAAAAAATGGCAATTTATTGCCGCAAAACGTAACGGGATTGCGATTGACTCAACGGTCTCAATCCCTTTGGAATTTCGTCTGGATTAACAAAAAACCTTATCAGGAGCCCTTTAACAACATGAATCGTTATATCCCTCTGCCACCAGGCAAAATCAGACCCACGGTAATGGCTATTGTCGTGGCACTCTGCCCGATAACCCTAAATGCTGAGGAGACAACGCTTTCAACGGTCGTTGTTAACGCGCCACAGGAGCAGGAGAGTGCCGCCGCTGCGACATCAATCGACACCTCTGAACTGCGCCGACAACGGGCAAGCAGCAGTGATAGCGCCTTGCTATTTCGCGATGTTCCGGGCGTCAACTTTTATCGTGCGGGCGGGGTCTCCAGCCTGCCGGTGGTACACGGACTGGCGGATGATCGACTGCGCACCAAAGTCGATGGAATGGACCTAATCTCCGCCTGTGGTAACCACATGAATCCCCCGCTCTCCTACCTTGATCCCCATCAGGTTGAACAGATCACCCTGTTTACCGGCGTTGCACCAGTTAGTCTAGGGGGGGACAGTATCGGTGCGACCATTAATGTCAAATCAAAAGCACCCCAATTCGCAAAAGAGGGGGAACCTACCCTAACGAATGGCGAAGCAGGCTTCGCCTATCGCAGCAATAACAGCGCCATGAGCGCCCATTTGATGGCAACCGCCGCCTCCGACAGCCTGAGTGTAGGCTATGAAGGCGCGACCACCAAAGCAGACAACTACCATGCAGGGGGTGATTTTAAGCCAGCAGGCGCTGCCGCAGCAGGTCGCGGCGATCTCGATGCCGATGAGGTCGGTTCATCGATGTTTAAATCAACTAATCAGGCATTAACGCTGGCGCTGCGCAATGAGGCGCACCTGCTCTCGCTCAGATTAGGTACCCAAGATATCCCCTACCAGGGGTGGCCGAATCAGCGCATGGATATGACCGGTAACGACAGCAAGCAGATTAATCTCAACTATCTGGGCAGTTATGAATGGGGCGATCTCGATACCCGCATTTACCGTGAGAATACCCGTCATAAAATGCAATTTTTTGATGACAAACTATTCTGGTACGGTGCCGCCAGCAATACCCCTACCAAAGATGGCGAGCCTTGCCAACCCTCTGGTGGTAAAGAGGGCTGCGCTGCCGGTATGCCGATGGATACCGAAGGTGAGAATAACGGCGTGACCATCAAAGGGAGCGTCGCACTCTCCGAGCAGGATCTGCTGCATATCGGGGGCGAAATGCAACAATACCGTCTGGATGACTGGTGGGACGCCTCGGGAAAAGGGATGTGGCCAAACACCTACTGGAATATTCGTGATGGTGAGCGCGACAGATTGGCCCTCTTTAGTGAGTGGGAGCGCCACTGGAACCCGCAATGGCTAACGCTAATGGGCGTTCGTCACGAACAGGTGAGCATGAATAGCGGTGAGGTTGCTGGCTATAATCCAACCTATTCCCCAGAGGATGCCAACGCCTTTAATGCCGCTTCACGCGATATTCAAGATAGCAACCTTGATCTTGCCCTGTCAGCACAATTCACCCCATCACCCACAGCGACCTATGGAGTAGGTATTGCCCGGAAGAACCGTTCACCGAACCTCTATGAGCGCTATAGCTGGTCAACCCATGGAATGTCGATGCGGATGATCAATCTTAACGGTGACGGCAACGGCTATGTGGGCAACCTACAACTTGAACCAGAGACCGCAAACACACTGTCGCTAAGTGCCGACTGGCACGATCCCAGCGCCAAGGGGTGGGGCATTAAACTCGCCCCCTATGTGACCCGTGTCAACAACTACATCGCCGGAGAGCGCTGTAACGGCACAGCGGCGCCCTGTGACGCAAAAAATATTGCCATGCAGAATAACTATGTCTATCTGCGCTACGCCAATCAGGAGGCGAAAATTTATGGTGTTGATCTGAGTGGCTTTATGCCCGTCGCGAAAACAGGTGACTATGGCGACTTCACCCTTAAAGGGATGGTGAACTATCTACGCGGTGAAAATAGTGCAACCGACGACAACCTCTATAACATGATGCCGCTAAACAGCAAAATTTCCCTACAGCAACAACAGGGGGCATGGTTCAGCAGCTTGGAGTGGCAATGGGTTGATACCAAAGATCGCGTTTCAGCCACCTATAACGAAGTGGCAACCGCCAGTTATTCACTGCTGCATCTGCGTGCAGGTTACGCATGGCAACAGTTTGATCTTGAGTTCGGCATTGAAAATCTTGCCGACAAAGCCTACGCCGACCCGCTCGGCGGTGCCTATACGGGACAGGGTAAAACCATGTCAGCCAATGATGTCCCTTGGGGTACCGCAGTACCCGGCATGGGGCGCTCGATCTATACTGCCGTCAATATGCAGTTTTAAGCTCGGTAATAGTTACCACCATACGTGGAAAACCTCTCCACTTTTATAAAGTTACAGCAGTTTTGGCAACAGGGCGACGCAGTACTGCACAGCGTCACCCTGTTGCTGTTACTCATGTCACTATTCAGCTGGCTGATTATTCTTGATAAGACGATTACCTTGCTACAGACCCGCTACATTCTAAGAAAAATGCTGGAGAGTTTCTGGGCTGCGGACTCCCTGGAGATCGCCCTGCAAAAGCTGCTACAACGTGATAAAAGCCACCTCTTTGCCAACCTTGCCAGTGATGCCATTAAGGCAGAGACAGCCTGGGAGGGTCACCACGTCAGCGGCATCGCTGCCAAAGTTGATAAGAGTGAATTTATCGCACGTACCCTACAACAGTCTGTCGTTTTTGCCCAAGCTCGTTGCGAACGCGGTCTAACCCTACTCGCCTCTGTCGGCTCAACCGCCCCCTTTATTGGTCTCTTTGGTACCGTATGGGGTATTTATCACGCACTTATCGCGCTCTCAGGCGCCACACAGATTGCCCTCGATAGGGTTGCAGGCCCGGTCGGTGAAGCGCTTATCATGACCGCTGCGGGGCTCATTGTCGCTATCCCTGCGGTACTTGCCTATAACGCCATCACCCGTGCCAACCGTCTCATTTTGGCGCAACTCGACCATTTTGCCCATAACCTCTACGCTTACCTCGTCGGCGGAATCACCTTACACGGCCACCATCTTAATCAACCGACACCCCCATACGCTAACAGCGCTCACCACAGTGAGACTCCCAATGGCCTTTAACCCGCAGGGGAGTCGCCTTGGTAGCCAAACCCCCATGGCGGAGATAAACGTCATCCCTCTCGTTGATATTATGCTGGTGCTGTTGGTGATCTTTATCATCACGGTGCCTGTATTCTACCAAGCAGTCCCCGTTAATCTGCCTAATACGCAGGCATCGCCCTCGACAGAGAACCTGTCGGCAATTGAGGTTACCCTAACACTCGCTGGGGTTATTCAGCTTAATCAAGAGGTGATAAGCCTCACGACCTTAACAGAAAAGCTACGGCAGCTAACCAGCGACGCCCCCCTTAGCAGCGAAGTGCAACTGCGGGCGGATCGCGAGGTTCGCTATCAACAGGTCACTGAATTAATGGCGGCGATACAGCAAGCAGGAGTTGAACGCATCGCCTTTGTCACTCAACCCTGAGAGGGCAACGCCGCCAACACCCCATCCCAGAATTCAACTCGCGCCTCAACCGCGCAAACCGCCGCAGCCCGCGCTTGGGCTATTTTTTGCGCATCACCCTCACATAATTTTGCCAGCAGACGTAACGACAGCGGCGCATGAAAATCCTCATCAAGATGAATATGACGTTGCAAATAGTAGTGAAATATTGGCGCCTGCTGCGGCGTCACCGCCATCTGCTGCAACAGTGAACGGAACATCGCCGGAATAATATGTTCACGACCCAGCGATAACAGCGCAGCGACCTCGTGCGGCTTGTCTGCCTCAATGTAGGAGAAGGTTAAGCGATTAAAGTTTGCCGCTGGCGGTGGCGCCAAATCAGTTGCCAGAGCGGCAGCAATACCCGCCTCTCCAGCAATATTGACAAACTGCAATACAGCAGCAGGATCTGCCCCTATTTCACGCATCGCACCGATGTAGAGTTGAAAGTGGCTGGAAAACTCACCGACGGCATCGGGACCTGCGGCATCACTCTCCTCCTCCAGTACCAACTCATTGATAAAACGTTGAATAGTGGGGTCGGCACCCGGTGTCCAGGGCCAGCGAGCAGGCGCGACGGTAAACTGTAAATACTTGATTAAGGACATAAAGTCCCATACCGAGTGGACATGATGCTCCATAAAAACGCGTAAATCTGCGACTGTTTTTACCGCTGCATAAATCGGGTGACTATGCAGGCGCGCCTGCAGTGAAGTAATAAAAGCATTATCAAAATCATTTCCAGCGTCACGCATGATTGATCTCCATTTCAATTTAACTGTGTAACTCGCGGCATCGATCTTAACGTATTGCGCATCGTACACAAGAGGACAGCACGACAGCAGAGGGTGTTCTCTTTACCACAAAAAAACCCGCATCGCTGCCGCTGATTATTCGCATCATACTGTTTTTTCAATCAATATCACCAAACCAAAGATTCTGGCCTGACAATTGCATTTAACGCAACTCACTCTTTTTTTACAGACACAGCCGGGGCACTCATGAAAACCACCGATAAAATACGAATGCAGATTCAGGACAATCCGATCATCCTCTACATGAAGGGAACACCCGCGTTACCGCAGTGCGGTTTCTCCGCCAAAGCAGCTGCAGCCATGCAAAAATCAGGTTTTGCTTTCACCCATGTCGATGTTCTCACCGCGCCGCTGATCATGGCGGCACTGCCAGAGGTCTCTGACTTTCCCACCTTCCCCCAGCTTTTTGTTAACGGTGAAATTATCGGCGGCAGTGACATTATTGAGGCGATGCTGCAAAGCGGTGAACTCCAACCCCTGCTGCGCGCTGCTACGGAGCGCAACCCATGACCATCGATGAGATTATCGCCCGCGTCCGTCCCGCCTTCCCCCAGGCAGAGATTAAAACCTCGGGGGAGGCGTGCAATGTTGAACTCTCGCTCACCGATGACTCCTTTGTCGGCGAAGGATTACTACAGCGACAAAAACGGGTGCTGGCCCTCTTCAGCAAGGAGATCGCCTCAGGTGAACTCCATGCGCTGTCGATTAAAGCCAAAACCCACAGTGAAAATGCGAACAGCTCGCTATTAATGCCAAAATGAGTGCGCCCACCCCAATGACAATAGCAGCGTTTCGCTAAATATGGATCTGCTAAACATTGAGAACAGCGATCTCTATTTCGCTGAACCGCTTCAGGTGGAGACTCAGCGTGCTCTTGAGGCGGCGGCAGAGAGCTACGGCAGTGCCGAGGCTGAGACGCTGTTACTGCACGCCTACGCCATGGAACCTAAACATCCGCTGGTACTGGTCGGACTCTATCGTTTCTATTACTACCAGCACCGTCTTGAAGATGCGCTGCGCATCGCTGAAGAG
>JADGBN010000057.1 GCA_015231435.1 Gammaproteobacteria bacterium | reverse complement strand
CCGCCAACTTGACAGTACCGTGCCACGGGTAGTTCCGCCGCTATCGTCAATAATGCTGACTTTACCCCATACACTTGGTAAAGATTCGGGGCGTATGCGGGTCATCGATGCGCGCACTATCGAGAGTGGCAGGCGACCAGATGAAGGCGTTCACCGGAATTAACAGCAACCCTCATCTGCATATTGTTGTCAGTGAGCGCTTCATCCATAATAGCCGACCATCCACTTTCGGCACCTGTTTATCACCATGCAACCAACCCTTGCCGCAGCACCTCTAACGCGACTAATGGCTTAATCACGCATTATGTTGGCTATCGGCCCCTATCAACTGAAAAATCGTTTACTGCTGGCACCCATGGCCGGGGTAACCGATCGCCCCTTTCGTCAGCTCTGCCGCCGCCTCGGTGCAGCGATGGCTGTCTCAGAGATGGTCTCCTGCAACTCACTGCTCTGGGGCAGCAGTAAAACACTACGCCGCGCCGATCATCAGGGTGAGGAGAGTCCGCGTTCGGTACAAATTATGGGGGCAGATCCCGCCATGATGGCCGCAGCAGCGCGCCACAATGTTGATCACGGGGCAGAAATTATTGACATCAATATGGGGTGCCCTGCCAAAAAAGTATGCAATGTGCAGGCCGGTTCGGCGCTGCTACGGGATGAAACTCTCGTCGCGCAAATTCTTGATGCGGTCATCGGCGCGGTGCCCGAAGTGCCGGTCACCCTAAAAATTCGCACGGGGTGGGATCAGCAGCAGCGTAACGGCGTGCGTATCGCGCAAATTGCCCAAAACTGTGGCATTGCCGCCCTCGCGGTGCATGGTCGTACCCGCGCCGATCTCTATCGCGGTGAGGCGGAGTATGCAACCATCGCCGCCATTAAACAGGCCGTCACCATTCCGGTCATTGCTAATGGTGATATCACCTCGCCGGAAAAGGCGGCAGAGGTACTTGCCAGCACCGCTGCGGATGGCCTGATGATTGGCCGTGCCGCCCAAGGACGTCCATGGATATTTAACGAGATTAACCACTATCTCATCACTGGGGAGCGTCTGCCTCCCCCGTCGCTGTCAACCATTAAAGCGCTGCTAATGGATCATTTAAGTCACCTTTATCACTTTTACGGGGAGCGTACCGGCGTGCTCATGGCCCGTAAACATATCGGCTGGTATAGCAAAGGGCAGCGTGATGGCGGTGCCTTTCGCCAGGATATTAACCATGCCGCCACTTCAAGCGAACAACTGCTGCTGTTAGAGCACTTTTTTAACCATTTAATGACCGTTAGCGGAGGAACAGATGAGCTCGGAGAGTGAGACCACACAACCTATCGATTATCATATTCGCACTGCCCTGAACCGCTATTTGCGCGACTGTGAGAAGACCGAAATCACCGATCTCTACCAGTTTTTTCTTCATGAAGTCGAACGACCACTGTTTGAGTGTGTGATGCAGCACTGCGCCCAGAACCAGAGCCGCGCCGCTACGATTCTCGGTATCAGCCGTGGCACCCTGCGCAAAAAACTGGTGCAATACCAACTTATTCAGTAACCCTCCTTTTTTTTCCTCTGCACGCACCCTATCTCTTGTGAAAATTGATCTGGCCTGTATTGGCCAAGCGCGAAGCCCGCTACAATCTGTTGCGTTCGCCCGCCCTCCCTTACCGACACCTGGAACCTTGTTATGGATAATTTACCCATTTTTGTTAACCTGCGTCAGAGAAACTGCCTTATCGTCGGCGGTGGTGAGGTCGCCACCCGCAAAGCAGCCCTGCTGCTTGAAGCCGCTGCCTGCGTTACTGTCGTCAGCCCGACACTGGCCGGATCGCTGCGTGAACTCGTTATGGAGGGGAAGATCACCCATATAGAGGAGAGCTTTCACCCCCGACAGTTAGAGCAGATACGGCTGGTGATTGCCGCCACCAATGATCGCGAAACCAACGAAGCGGTCTATCATGCCGCTGAAGCGCGTGGCATTTTAGTTAATGTGGTGGATAACCTTGAACTCTGCGGCTTTATCATGCCGGCGATTATCGACCGCTCGCCGGTACAGATCGCCGTCTCCACGGGCGGCGCCTCCCCCGTACTGGCACGCCTAATTCGTGCCAAACTCGAAGCCACTATTCCCAACGGCTATGGCAAACTCGCGGCGCTGGTCGAAAAATTTCGCGAACAGGTGATTGCCCGCTTTAGTAACGTCAACGCCCGACGCAACTTTTGGGAGCAGATCCTCGGCGGCGATATTGCCGAACTCAGTTTTGCCGGCCGTCATGAAGAGGCCGAAGCACAACTCGCAGCAGCGATAAGTGCCGGTGGTGAAGATCAGGTCGGTGAGGTCTATCTTATTGGGGGTGGGCCGGGCGACCCAGATCTACTCACCTTTCGCGCCCTGCGACTGATGCAGCAAGCCGATGTCATTGTTCATGATCGGCTGATCTCCAAAGCGGTTCTGGATCTGACCCGACGTGACGCGCACCGCATCTATGTTGGAAAAGAGCGCGACAACCACTCTGTGCCGCAGGAGGAGATTAATCAGCTGCTGGTTGATCTCGCCAAACAGGGTAAGCGGGTCTGTCGCTTGAAGGGGGGTGCTCCCTTTATCTTTGGCCGTGGTGGTGAAGAGATTGAGACACTGGCCGCCAATGGTGTCAACTTTCAAGTCGTCCCAGGCGTTACCGCTGCCCTCGGCAGCTCTGCCTATGCAGGCATTCCCCTCACCCATCGCGACCACTCCCAGGCCGTTATTTTTGTTACAGGGCATCTGAAAGACGGCAGTATGAATCTCAACTGGGGTGCCCTTGCTCAACCCCACCAGACCATCGTCTTCTACATGGGACTGCGGGGATTGGAGATTATCTGCCAGCAACTTATCTCCCACGGCCTGCCCAAAGAGACCCCGATTGCCCTTATACAACAGGCGACGACACCCAAACAGCGGGTCTTTACCGGTACCCTCTGCACCATTAGTGAAGTGATTAACAGTGAAAAGATTAAACCTCCAACGCTTATTATTGTCGGTACTGTCGTTAATCTGCACCAGCAGCTTAACTGGTTTCGTTCACAAGCGATGATTGACCACGGCGAAGTGTAACTGCTCACATTAAATCGGAGAGAAGATAGATGAAACGCATCATGCTGTTTATTGCCACCAACCTTGCGATTATGGTGGTTCTTTCAATCAGTCTGCGCCTGTTGGGTTTTGAAGCGATTCTCGATCAACAGGGTGCCGGACTAGACATTAATAGTCTGGTTATCTTCGCCACCGTTTTCGGCTTTGGTGGCGCGCTTATCTCACTCTTTATCTCCAAATGGTCGGCACTGAAAATGACCGGTGCCACGATCATCACCTCCCCCGCCAACCGCCATGAGGCGTGGTTACTTGAAACCGTCAGACAGCAGGCCGACGCTGCCGGAGTTGGTATGCCCGATGTCGCTATCTACCCTGGTAGTGAAATGAACGCCTTTGCCACCGGCTGGAACCGTAACAGTGCACTGGTGGCGGTGAGTGAGGGGCTGCTGCAACAGATGCAACAGGATGAGGTGGAGGCGGTACTCGCCCATGAGATTAGCCATGTTGCCAATGGTGATATGGTGACCATGGCGCTCATGCAGGGGGTGGTGAACACCTTTGTGATCTTCTTCGCGCGGGTAATTGGCCATCTCGTGGATCGGGTGATTCTTAAAAATGAGCGGGGTCACGGCCCCGGCTTCTGGATTGCCACCATGGTCGCCGAGATGGTGCTGGGTCTTCTCGCCTCACTGCTTATCTTCTGGTTTTCGCGACAACGTGAGTTTCGTGCCGATGCCGGCGCAGCAACCCTTGCAGGAAAACGGAAGATGATCGCCGCCCTCACCCGTCTGGGTCAGGGGGAGACGACAGAGCTACCGGATCAACTCGCCGCCTTTGGCATTGCCGGGGGACGCAGCTTTAGCGATCTCTTTCGCACCCACCCCACCCTGCAAGAGCGCATTCAGCGTCTTTCAGCAGGTTAATCGGGGATAGCATGGAAGATCAGCCCCTCAAAAATGCGGTTACCCTCTGGCAGAGCGGCGCGAGCCTGTCACAGGTTGGAGAGGCGCTGCAAACCGCACTGCGTGCCAACCACTGGTCACCGCTGCCGGTTGCACACCTTAGCGACAGTGGTGCTCGGGTGCTTCAGGACTCCCTGAGCCTAACCCTGCTTAAGATCACGAAAACAGCGCATCCCCCCACACTCACTCTCGATCTCGGCCTCTTTTTTAACGAGGAGTTAGGGGGGTGTAGCTGTGGTGATCCGATCAGCGCCACCCCCGCCTATCGTCAGCTCAGCCTGACGCTGGATCTGCAGAGTGCTGCAATTTTGGCGGTTAATCTGTAGCCCCCCTAACAGAGACGACGACGACAACCGCCAGATTCGCGGCTCCTCCTTGATTTACCACGGCCAAGCGATGATAATCAGCACCCCTTCATCCTGATAACTCTCTGCCCGTGCCGCGACATCATACTGCTATAGCACTGCTTCTTCTGCTCTCTCTTTTTGCCTGTACAACCAACCCTGTGGCTGAACGTGGTCGCAGCGAGGCAAACAGCGAAAATGATCCCTTTGAACCATTTAACCGTTCAATTCACAACTTTAACGATAGCTTTGATCGCGCCATTTTCCGCCCTGCCGCTGAGGTTTACCGCGACTACATGCCCCAACCCCTTGATGATGCGGTCACCAATTTTTTCCGCAACCTTGATGATATAACCGTATTTATCAATGATCTGCTGCAACTCAAGTGGCAGGCGGCGGCGACCGATTTGGGCCGTTTCACGCTCAACTCAACCCTTGGCATTCTCGGACTCATGGATGTGGCAAAACCCCTTGGCCTAAAGAAAAACGACGAAGATTTTGGTCAAACTCTCGCCTACTGGGGGGTTGATAGCGGCCCCTTTTTGGTTCTTCCCTTTTTAGGACCAAGCAATCTGCGTGATGGTTTCGGGCGCGGCATCGGCTGGGCAGTTGACAGTAAGATTGATATTGATCTCTATCAATCGAGGGAGCAGGAGCTTCAGGCACTGGCGCTCTATGGGCTTGATCTGCGTGCCAATCTGTTGCAAACCAGTAATATTATTAATGAGAGTGGCGCCGACAGCTATATCTTTATCCGCCAAGCCTATATGCAGCAGCGTAACTACCGTGTCTATGATGGCAAACCGCCTGTCGCCACTTTTGATGATCTGTTTCTTGAAAAGTAAGGAGACTATTTAATGTTACTCTGGATTGCGGCAATTACTATCGGTTTTGCTCTGCTGGTCTGGGGGGCCGACCGTTTTGTGATGGGTGCCTCCTCCTTGGCACGCAACCTTGGCGTTTCACCGTTAATTATTGGTCTGACCATTGTCGGCTTCGGTACCTCAGCACCGGAGATGCTGGTCTCGGGGGTTGCCGCCTTCACCGGCAATCCTAACCTTGGCATGGGGAATGCGATTGGCTCCAATATTACCAATATCGCCCTGGTGCTTGGCATGACGGCGCTCATCTCACCGCTAACCGTCCACTCACAAACGCTTAAACGTGAATTTCCCGTGCTGCTGCTCATTATGGGCGTTGCCCTGCTTCTGTTATGGGATCGCCACCTTGGCCGCATGGATGGCGCGATTCTCCTCGCGGGTCTGCTCTTGCTGATTATCTGGATGGTCCGCATAGGTCTAAAAGAGCACGCCCAACCCAGCGCCAGTACCGCTAACGATCCGCTGGACAGTGCGTTTGATAACGAAATTCCTAAAGGGGTCACTACCCCCATGGCGATTTTCTGGCTTGTGGCGGGTCTCTTCATTCTCCTTGGCAGTTCACGCATGCTGGTTTGGGGTGCGGTAAGCGTGGCAGAGTGGTTTGGCATTAGTGATCTGATTATCGGCTTAACCATCGTCGCCATCGGCACCAGTCTGCCCGAACTTGCCGCCTCAGTGATGAGCGCACTTAAAAAAGAGGACGACATTGCCATCGGCAATGTGCTCGGTTCCAATATGTTTAATCTGCTCGCCGTACTGGGTCTACCGGGTGTGATTCTCCCGGCACCGTTTGACGATGCGGTGATTACCCGCGATTTTCTGGTGATGGGTTCGGTCACCCTGCTACTGTTGGTCATGGCCTATGGTGTTCGTGGCCCGGGCCGGATTAACCGTATTGAAGGGGGCATACTGCTGCTTATCTTCTGTGGTTATCTCACCTATCTCTATCTTTCAGTTGCACCTGCGGCAACCCCCCTTTAACCAAACCTACCAAGGAGCCTGCAATGTCTAAGATTGAAACTTTTGTCGTCACTAATGTGAAGTGCGGAGGCTGCGCTGCCAATATTGAAAAGGGCATGACCGCAGTATCCGGTGTCGCTGAGGTAGCGGTTGATGTGGCCAGCCAAACTGTCACCGTTAAAGGTGACAATCTCGACCGCAGCGAGATTACCGCGACACTACAGAGTCTTGGCTACCCCGAAAAGTAACTGCTGCAGCCCCTGCCTTGAAGGTCTTTAACCCCACGCTACTGCTCCAGCGCGCGGTACAACTGTTAGAGGATGAGGCCGCAGCGATAAGCGCCATTGCTGAAGGCTTACAGGAGCGCCAGGCGTCTCTCTTTATTCATGCCTGTGAACTGATCCTCGCCTGTCGTGGTCGGGTGGTGGTCACCGGCATGGGCAAGTCAGGCCATATTGGCGGAAAAATTGCCGCGACGCTGGCAAGCACTGGCACCCCTGCCTTTTTTGTTCATCCCGGTGAGGCGAGCCACGGCGATCTGGGGATGATTATCGGCGAGGATCTGCTGCTCATGCTCTCCAACTCCGGAGAGACTGAAGAGCTACTCACCATTTTGCCACTTATCAAACGGCTGAATATCCCCTTAATTGCAATTACCGCACGACCACAGTCGCGCCTTGCCCGGGCGGCCACGGTACATCTTGATATTGGTGTCAACCGTGAAGCGTGCCCATTGGGGCTGGCACCCACCACCAGTACCACCGCCACCCTCGCCTTGGGTGATGCCCTTGCGGTGGCGCTGCTTGAGGCACGCGATTTTACCGAAGCTGATTTTGCCCGCTCCCACCCCGCAGGCTCCCTCGGTCGCCGCCTTTTGCTGCGCATTGAGGATCTGATGCATAGCGGTGAGCAGCTGCCGCAGGTGGCAGAGAGTGTCAGCCTCTCCACCGCCCTTGCCGAAATGTCCCGCAAAGGGCTAGGAATGACCAATATTACCAACGCCGCTGGAGAGATAGTGGGCATCTTTACCGATGGCGATCTGCGCCGCCTACTCGATCATGGTGAGGTCGCCATTGCCAAGCTTACGGTTAGCGAAGTCATGCGTCGTCACTTTACTACTATCACCCCGGGGCAGCTTGCCGCCGATGCGCTACCGTTAATGGAACAGCGTCGGATTAACGCACTGCCCGTTGTCGAGACCCAGCAGCGACTTATCGGCACCCTTAATATGCATGATCTGCTGCGTGCCGGCATCGTGTAGAATCGCGACAATTTTTCTGCCTAAAGAGACGCAACCATGTCTGCCAGCCTATCTTCACTGACCCCAGAACTCCTGCAACGCGCCGCTGCGATCAAACTGGTAATCTTCGATGTCGATGGCGTGCTCACCGATGGCACCCTCTTTCTCGGGGATGATGGGCAGGAGTACAAGGCATTTAACTCCCGCGATGGTCTTGGAATGATGATGCTACAGCGCTGCGGCATTACCATCGGAATTATTACCGCACGACAATCCAACGTCGTTCAACTACGAATGCAGAGCCTTGGCATTACCCATCTCTATCAAGGGCAGCAGGAGAAACTTCCCGCCTATGAGAAGATGCTGGAGACGCTTCACCTTGCAGCAGAACAGGTTGCCTATGTCGGTGATGACTTGATTGATCTGCCAATTATGACCCGCGCCGGTATCGCCATTGCCGTCGCTGACGCCCAAAGTGAGGTCATTGCCCGTGCCGACTGGGTCACCCCGCGCAACGGTGGCCACGGCGCAGCGCGTGATGTCTGCGAACTAATCATGCGCGGGCATCAGCTTTTTGATCAGCAACTTGCCTATTTTCTGCGCTAACCGATGATTGAACAACATAAACGTCCGCTGCTGCTAACGCTACTGCTGGCACTTATCGTGCTTGGCATTAATCACCTCTCGCAACGCCTCGGCAGCAGCACCCCAACGCCAGCAACCAATCAACGCAGCAACAGTGCCGACTACACCATGCAGCAGATTGAACGCCTGCGTACCAATGCGGCGGGGCAACTAAGCGAACAGATCACCGCAACCACGCTACGCCACTTCCCTGCCAATCCCGACAGTGCAAACGCCGATGATCATGCAGAGCGCATTGAGCTTGAAAAGCCCGAGATTCAGCTTGCCAGTGGCGACAACAGCTCACTTTGGCAGCTTCAGGCAGATAGCGCCACCCTAATCACCAATGAGATTGCAGAGCTCAGCGGCCATGTCCACGCACAGCAGCTCATCCAGCAGGATGACCAGGCGCCGATCAGTTTTACCAGCGCCGCACTGGTTTATGACTTTCAACAACGCACCCTGACAAGTCCCGGCAGCGTCACCCTTACCCAAGGTGCCACCGCCATTCATGCCGGTGCATTACAAATCGCCCTTGATGAGGCTCGTCATGGGGTTATCGAACTCAGCCGCTCAGTTTACGGAGTGATTCATGAATAGAATAACGATGCTACTCCTCCTCTGGCTCGCGACCCCGTGCCTCTTTGCTGCAGAACCCCCGCGCAAAACTGCCGCACCCATCGAAATAGAGGCGGACAGTCTGAGCTTTAATCAAGCAAATGGCATGAGCCGCTATCACGGTCATGTGCGTCTTAAACAGGGCATCTTTCTCTTTACCGCTGAAGAGATCTCCGTGGATATGGGGCGTCCGGATGCTGCCGGCGGACAAAAACAGTTGCAGCAATTTACGGCCAAAGGCAGCCCTGTCCGTTTTGCGCGCCAGGACGCCACCCCGCTGCAGGGGGAGGCCAGAGAGATTTTGTTTAATGCCGCGACGCGCCATGTCACCTTTAACGGCGCAGCCCGAATCGAGCAGCAGGGAGACCGCTTTGAGGGAGATCTAATTCGTTATCACCTTGACAGTAACCGCATTGAGGCGATGAGCAGCCAGCAGGAGAATGCTAACTCACGGGTACGAGTCACCCTGCAACCGCGCAACGTTCCGGCTCCCGCCACCGATGAGTAACAGCGACACGCGAACAGCGCTCGTGGTCACCTCGCTGGCAAAACAGTATCGCCAGCGGCGCGTGGTTAATGATGTCTCGCTCACCGTTCGTGCCGGTGAAATTGTCGGACTGCTGGTACCTAATGGTGCAGGGAAGACCACCTGCTTTTATATGATAGTGGGTCTTATCCGCGCCGATCATGGCAGCATCACGCTGGGAAACGAAGAGATTAGCCATCTGCCGATTCATCTGCGTGCGCGTCGTGGCTTGGGCTATCTGCCACAGGAGGCCTCAATTTTTCGCAAACTTTCGGTGACCGACAACATTCTTGCCATTCTCGAAACCCGCAGCGACCTTAAACGTGAAGAGCAGCACCATGAGATGCAACAGCTGATGGAAGATCTGCATGTCACCCATATTGCCGACTCTCTAGGAATGGCACTCTCCGGTGGCGAACGTCGCCGTGTTGAAATCGCCCGCGCCCTCGCCGCCAACCCCCGGTTTATTCTGCTTGATGAACCCTTTGCTGGTGTTGACCCGATTTCGGTCATCGACATTCAACAGATCATTCGCCACCTGCAGCAGCGCGGTATTGGCATTCTAATTACCGACCATAATGTGCGCGAAACCCTCAGCATCTGCGAACGCGGCTACATTATCGGCGAAGGTCACGTTATCGCCTCTGGCGACCCCGAGGCGATTCTTAATCACGACAAAGTACGAAAAATCTATTTAGGTGACCATTTCCGTCTTTAACCCCGACGCCAATGAGAGCAATAAATTACCCCATTAACAGGGGTGATTAGGCTAGAATATCCCTATGCACACTTTAAGCCAAATCCGATGAAACAGTCACTGCAACTGCGTATCAGCCAACAGCTGACGATGACGCCGCAGCTGCAGATGGCCATCAAGATGTTGCAGCTCTCAACCCTGGAGCTCCAACTGGAGGTGCAGCAGGCGCTCGACAGCAACCTAATGCTCGAAGAGGGCGATGAGGGCAGCGTCTATGAAGAGCAGCAGGAGGCTGACAACGCACCGCATCAACAATCGGATGCCCTGAGTGTCAATGGCAACGACGATGATCTCGCGGCAAACCACGAAACCCCGGTTATTGAACGCCGCGCCGCTGATGAGATTAGCAGCAATGGCAATGATCAGATCCCCGATGAGCTTCCCATCGACAGCAACTGGGATGATATTTACGATCTCGGCAGCAGCAGTAACAGTAGCGCCGGTAGCAGTCAGGAGGGTGACGACGATCAAAACCCCTTTGAGCGTCACAACCAGAGACTGGAAAACCTTGGCGACTATATGCATCACCAGTTGCAGCACGTCAACCTGAATGATAACGAACGCATTATTGCCGAAGCGCTGGTCGATGCGCTGAATCGCGACGGCTTTATCACCACCCCGCTGGAGGAGCTTCAGGCAACCCTGGCAGCACAGCAACTGGTCGTTGAAGAGGATGAGATTCTCGTCGTCCTGCATCTGCTGCAATCGCTTGATCCGCCGGGTATTGCCGCCCGCAATCTACAGGAGAGCCTGCTGTTGCAGCTGCGCCAGCTGGTTCCCGTTCCTGATGAACGTAAAATGGCGGAGCGCATTATCGAGCGTTACTTCGATCTGCTCGCCAGTCGCGACTACAACCAGCTCAAACGACGCCTGAAAACCGATGACGCCACACTCGGCGCAGTGATTGACCTTATTCGCAGTCTTAACCCCCGCCCCGCAGGACAGTTAGGCGTCGATGAGACCCAATATATCACTCCCGATGTCATCGTCAGTCGCACCGCATCCAGCTGGCGAGTTGAACTTAACAGTGATGCGATTCCCAAACTGCGCATTAACAACCACTATGCCAGCCTGATTAAGGAGGTGCGCGGCGATGACGCCTCCACCCTTAAAAGCCATCTCCAGGAGGCCAAATGGTTTTTAAAAAGCATTCAGAGCCGCAACGAAACGCTGCTTAAAGTGGCGCTCTGTATTGTCGAACATCAACGCGCCTTTCTCGAACAGGGTGAAGTTGCGATGCGGCCGATGGTCCTCTTGGATATCGCCAATGAGCTGGAAATGCATGAGTCAACCATCTCGCGCACCACCACCCGAAAATATATGCATACACCGCAGGGCATATTTGAACTAAAATACTTCTTCTCCAGCCATGTCGGCACCGCCGGCGGCGGGGAGTGCTCATCAACCGCCATTCGCGCCATGATTAAGACGCTAATTTCTGATGAGCAGGCTAAGAAGCCGTTGAGTGATAATAAAATTGCGGGCATTCTCTGTGGTCAGGGAATTAATATTGCCCGCCGAACCGTGGCCAAGTATCGTGAAGCGATGGGAATTCCCCCATCAAATGAACGTAAACAACTGGCATAACCCGGATAGAACGACTTGGGCACAAACAAAAACGTGTCACAGTGAAGTCTATCCCAAGCAAAAAAAGGAGCTTAAAGCATGCAACTCAATTTGACAGGTCACCACATCGATATCACTCCTGCACTACGTCAATACGTGGATGAAAAGCTGGAGCGTCTCGAACGCCATTTTGACCAGGTCAGTAATGTTCACGTGATTCTCTCAGTAGAGAAACAGCGCCAAAAGGCTGAGGCGACGATGCATATCACCGGAAATAAACTCTTCGCTAATGCCGAGCATGAGGATATGTATGCGGCTATCGATGCACTCACCGATAAACTCGATCGTCAGATTAACAAACACAAAGAGAAAGTGACCGACCATCACCGCGATGAGGGCTCGATTAAAGAGCAGTATAGCAACGCAGAGTAGCCCCATTTATAACTCTGTAACGGCGGTTCACCACACCATGACACCCCTGCCTGAAACCCTGTTGTCGCTCCCTGCCACCCGTTGTCAAATCCTGCTGCAAAGCAAAAAACGGGCGCTGGAGATGATGTGTAATCTTGCGGCTGAAGTACACCAGCAACTCGAAGCTGGCGTCCTCTTTGACACCATCATTGAACGTGAACAACTTGGCACCACTGGGTTTGGGCATGGTGTGGCGATTCCCCATGCACGCATTGATGGTTTGGAGAGCCCCGTCGCAATCGTTTACCAGCTACAGCAGGGCGTTGATTTTGATGCGGTGGATCAGGAGCCTGTCGATATTATTTTTATGTTGCTGGTACCTAAAGAGGCGACCGAGGAGCATATTGCCATTCTTGGGGTGCTTGCCTCGATGCTGCGCAACCGCGCCTTTACGGCACGCATGCGTGCCAGCCGTAGTGATCAACAACTCTTTGAACTAATTAGCAACTGGAGTGGTTGACCACCACTGTGATCCACTATCCGATGCCATGCCAAAGCCTCATCCTATCGCCCTGCACGGGGCGCTGGTGGTGCTCTTTGGCAGTGGTATTTTCATCTCCGGACGCAGTGGCATTGGTAAAAGCCATCTTATTCTCGAGCTTGTCGAACGCGGTCACACCTTGGTAGCAGATGATCTGGTCACACTTCAGGTTTACCACAACAGCGACCATCCCCTTGACTGGCTGCAGGGGAGCGTCCCCCCCCTGTTGGCAGGATTGGTGCAAATTGACGGGTTGGGAATCTTCGATGTCAGAAAAGTGGTTAACCCCCGCTGTCACACAGCGTCGCACCCTATTCACCTACACCTGCAGCTAATTGATGATCCCGCACCCGCAGCTGCCATGGTTGAATCCTCCCTACTCACGCTACCTGTTAACCTGACAATGCTCGCCAATTACGCCGTCCCCACCATGGTCTTAAACCATTACCAGCACCGCATTACCCCCCCTGCTGCTGGAGCTTATCGTTAAACGGTGGCAACAGGGTTAATGATGGAAATTATCATCATCAGCGGTACCTCGGGGGCAGGAAAAAGTATTGCTCTCAATGCCCTGGCCGATCTTGGCTTCTACTGTGTCGATAACCTGCCAATTCGCCTGCTCTCGATCCTGATTGATGATCTCAAACAGCACGATACCGATCACACCCGCCGCGCCGCCATTGGTATTGATGCCCGCAGTATTCACAATAACAACAGCGATCCCTTTGCCGAACTCACGCAAACGTTGCAACAGCATCAGCCGCAAAATGATCTGCTTATTGAACTTATCTTTCTTGATGCCGATGACACCACGCTAATTAAACGCTTTAGTGAAACACGCAGGCGTCACCCCTTAAGTGACAGCCAACACGCCCTACAGGAGGCAATTGCCCAGGAGCGAAAGCTGCTGCAACCACTGCGCAATGCCGCTAGCCAGATCATCGACACCCGCCGCACCCATATTCATCAACTGCGCGAACTGATTCAAAAAATAGCCGGCAGCAATAAAGCGAACTCCCAGGAGGGTACGACCCTGCTGCTGGAGTCCTTCGGTTTTAAATATGGTCTGCCGATTGACGCCGACTTTGTCTTTGATGCCCGCGCCCTGCCTAATCCCCATTGGCTTCCTACCCTGCGACCGCTCACCGGTCAGGATGCGGCAGTCGTCCATTTTCTTGACCAAGATCCCCTCGCCCGCCAGTTTGCTGACGATATCAGCACTCTGATAGAGCGCTGGCTACCCCACTTTTGCCGCGATCGACGCAGCTACCTGACCGTGGCCATTGGCTGCACCGGTGGTCAACACCGTTCGGTCTATCTCGTCGAACGTCTTCACCAACACTTCGCGGCGGGTAAGATGAAAATCCTGAAACGTCACCGCGAGATCAATCCAACATGAGGATCCTGCCATGAGTGTCGGCCTAATTATCATTACGCACCACCATGTTGGCGAAAATATGCTGCAAATGGCTATTGAGACCTTCGGTAACGCACCCCTGCGTACCGGCGTCTTCTCCATCGCCGCCAGCGACTCCCGCGATGAGGTGAAGTTGCGCCTTGAGCACTACATAAAACGGATTGATGAGGGCGACGGCATTCTCGTCCTCACCGATATTTATGGTTCTACGCCAAGTAACCTTGCCTGCTGTCTACTGGAACAGCAACGCATTAAGGTTATTTCAGGCATTAACCTGCCGATGCTTATCAAAGTCTTTAACTATGCTGACGCCCCCCTTGACGAGCTTACCCGCTACGCCATTCAGGGCGCCCATGATGGCATCATTCTCTGTAATGATGACGTCTGTCAAACACCCCCACACACCTTTAAGTGCTAGTACACCCATGAATGATTTCCCAACCGACCCTCTAATCCCACGCATTGCGGTCATTAACCGCCTCGGACTCCATGCCCGGGCTGCCGCAAAACTGGTCACACTCTGTAAACGCTATGACAGCGATATCTATTTCACCCGTAACCAGCGCCGTGTTAATGGCAAAAGCATTATGGGAGTGATGATGCTCGCTGCCGCCTGTGGCAGCAGCGTTGAAGTCGAAATTATCGGTCAGGATGCACAGGATCTGCTCGATGCGCTGAATGAGCTCTTTACCAACCGCTTTGGCGAAGGGGCATAATAATGCAAAGTACCCACCATCCTGACTTTAATAATGCCGATAGCGATGCCGAAGATGACCTTTGGGAAGAAGAGGAGGGCGAAAGCAAAAGTGAACGCAAACGCCAGAGTGAGGCGCTACAGGATCTCGGTGTCACCCTTGCCGAACTGAGCGAAAGTGAGCTGCAGCAGTTTGATCTTCCCGATAATTTACATCGTGCCATTCTCGACCTGAACAGCATCACCAGCCGCAGTGCCAGTAAACGTCATCGCCAATATATTGGCAAACTGATGCGTGGCGTTTACGCCGACCCGATCCTTCAACGCCTTGCCATTCAGCAGCAGCAGCAACAGCT
>JADGBN010000056.1 GCA_015231435.1 Gammaproteobacteria bacterium | reverse complement strand
TTTTAAGGTTAAAGGATGCCACCAGTTCTGGGGTAATCTCCTGAATCTCTACCCCCAACCAGCCACGCGCCACATAGCCACGTTCAATCAGCTGGGTGGCACTGTTGCGGGCAAGGTTGGCGGGAATCGCAAAGCCAATCCCCTGCGATCCTCCGGACTTGCTGAATATCGCGGTATTAATTCCGACAAGCTCACCTAGGGCATTAACCAGAGCGCCGCCAGAGTTGCCGGGGTTTATGGCGGCGTCGGTCTGAATAAAGTTTTCAAAGGTATTGATGCCTAACTTGCTGCGGCCAGTGGCGCTGACAATTCCCATGGTGACGGTTTGGCCGACGCCAAAGGGGTTGCCAATGGCAAGCACGACATCACCAACACGCAGCTGTTCTGAGTTGGTAAGGGTAATGGTGGGTAGGTTGGGCAGATCAATGCGTAGCAGCGCAAGGTCAGCTTCGGGATCACTGCCGACCAGCAGCGCTTTGGCGTTACGTCCGTCGCGCAGAGCCACCTCTATTTCATCAGCGCCATCTATGACATGGTTATTGGTCAGAATATAGCCTTTGGCATCAAAGATAACCCCGGAACCCAGCGAGTTCTCTTCCCGCTTTTCTGTTCTCAGGTTAAAGTAGTTGTTAAAAAACTGGTTAAGCAGCGGGTCATTAAAGAGCGCATTGGGACGCTGTACGATGGTTTTACGGGTATAGACATTAACCACCGCAGGGGCAGCCACGGCAACAGCATCGGCATAGGTGACCGGGCCGCTGCCACGCGGGGCAGTGCGTAGCTCGGCAGCAGTGACATAGTCGATGATGTCGTTGCGGCGCAATAGATCAGGGAAGAGGAGTTGGACAACAAAAGCGATGGCAAGGCCGGTAACAAGTGTCGAAACAAGCGGTGAACGGTTGGACATCATTTTGCTCCTATGAGAAGTTATTACGGTAATCGCACTGGCAATGATAGCGAAGTGGACGCTATCCCCGTTATCCTTGAAAACGGTGGTTCGTTGCGCCAAAGGCCAAGCTGCGCACGCCGCAGCCGCTCACCCCAGTCACATAGTTAATCTATGCTCATGGGGATTTGTGCCTTTGCCGCCTTCCCTCATTCCCAATGATTTTGGGGTTACTGTTTTCATGATGAAACCTCGGGGAGGGTGGCGTGCGGGGCGATGAGAGTGAACATCATAACTTCACGGCGGATAGCTTTTCCAGCGCCAAATCGAAATCAAAACCTTCGATGGCGGTGGCAACGGGTTTGAGCTGTTTTGCCAGCGGTGCATTGCCAAGCTTTTCGAGCAGGTCGAAGAGCAGGTCGCCGGCTTCGGAATCGCAATCATCCAGCAGCGCTTTTAGTCTGGTGAGGGTTGCCGTCAGTTCTGCTTCGGGAATTGCGACTGCCTTACTGGGGTTGGCAGTCGTCACGCCAGCGCCGACTTTTTGCAGGCCTGGCATGATGAGGGTCAGTTCATCCACTGTTTTTTGCAATAAGCGCTCGATATCCGTGGCCGGTTTGCCTTCCAGACAGGCATGTTCTAGCGCCGCCGCTGCGGCTTGTAAGCCCTTGGCACCAATATTGCCGGCGTTGCCCTTGAGGGTATGGGCAGCGCGGGTGGTGGCTTCGGGGTCGGGATCGCTTTTTGCGGTGGCAAATAGTTCGGCAAACCTGCCTTGGCTGTCGCGGAATTTGACCAGCATCCGTGTGTAGAGCGATTCCTTATGGGTGCAGGTCGCCATGCCAGCATTGACGTCGATGCCGGGCAGGGGAGGGAGGCCACCGACCGACTTGGCTTCGACGCTCTTTTCAACCGTCGGCGCTGGCGGGAGTGCACGCTGCGCCGGCTTAATCCACCTCGCTATTGTCGCAAACATCGCACCGACATTGAGCGGCTTGGCGATGTGATCCCACATGCCAGCCTCGATCACTTTTTCCTTGTCGCCGGTCATCGCGTTGGCGGTCATGGCGATAATGGGTAGTTTCTCGAAAGTGGGATTTTTGCGGATTTCGCGGGTCGCCGTATAGCCATCCATCACCGGCATCTGGCAATCCATCAGTACCCCGTCGAACCTTGCATCCTTGGCAAGCGTATCGACCGCTTCCTGACCGTTGTTGGCAAGCACCACCTCTATACCCGCCTGGCTTAGTAGCTCCATCACCAGCTCTTGGTTCATCTCGTTATCTTCCACCAGTAGGATGCGAGCCCCTTTGAGCTTGGTCATGGCCACTTCGTAGCTCTCGGCCCTCTCTTCGGCGCGGGTTTCGATGATGTCGCCCATACCCAGCACTTCGCCAATCGCTTCAAGCAGGCTCGATTGGGTCACTGGCTTGGTGAGCACGGTTTTAAGCTGAATACCTTGTTGTTCGGCATTGCCCAAGGCCTCTTCGCGCCCGTAAGCGGTGACCATAATCACTGCCGGAATTTTGCTGAGCTGGTCGCACTGCATCTTCTGCACGGTTTCGATGCCGTCCATGCCGGGCATTTTCCAATCCATTAGCACAAGGTCATAGGGGAGTTGCTTCTTCTCGGCTTCAGCAAGCATCTGTAGGGCGTTCTGGCCATTCCAGGCAGCGTCGGCTTCAAGGCCAAAGTTTTTCGCCATGCTGGCGAGGATTTCCCGCGCTGAAGCGTTGTCATCGACCACCAGCACCCGCACACCGAGGAGTTCGTCGGCACGAAATCTGCGCTGGGCCCTCGGCTCTTTCTGTACGCCCAAGCGGATATGAAAGTGGAAGGTAGAGCCTTTGCCCGCTTCACTCTCTACCCGAATTTTGCCGTGCATCAGTTCGACGAGGTTCTTGGAGATGGCAAGACCAAGACCCGTATCGCCATATTTACGGGTGGTGGAAGCGTCGGCCTGACTGAAGCTCTGGAACATTTTGCCGCACTGTTCGGGGGTCATGCCAATGCCGGAGTCGTGTATCCAGAAGTGCAGTTCAGCGTCGCTCTCGGTTTGCTTAATCATCTCGCCGCCGACGATAATTTCGCCTTGATCGGTGAATTTGACGGCGTTGTTACCGAGGTTGATAAGAATTTGCCCAAGGCGCAGCGGATCGCCGATTAGGGCGGTGGGTAGGTTGGGGGCGATGTTAAAGAGGAGTTCCAGCCCTTTGTCCTCCGCCTTAAGGCCGACGAGGTTGGCAAGGTGATCCATGACGTCTTCGAGACGGAAGTCGATCGCCTCGACGCTCATCTTGCCGGCCTCGATCTTGGAGAAGTCGAGAATGTCGTTGATAATGCCCAAGAGGTTTTCGCCAGGGCGATGCACTTTCTCGATGTAGTTCTTCTGCTTTTTGTCGAGTTGGGTTTGCAAGGCCAGATGCGACATGCCGATGATGGCGTTCATCGGTGTGCGGATTTCGTGGCTCATATTGGCGAGAAAGTCGCTCTTGGCTTTGGTGGCTTCTTCGGCGATCTCCTTGGCTTTGGCCAGCTCTTGCTGGGCGTGCATGTACTCGGTGATATCCTGCGTCACACCATACATGTCGGTCGGCTTGCCTTCAGCATCATGTGCGACTGTGCCATAGGCATGAATCCAGACCACCCGACCGTCGATTGGCCGTTTGTAGGCGTAGATCGAATCGTAGGCGGGCACCTTGCCTTCGATAGTTTCCTGGAAGTTCTGGCCGGTGGCCTTAGCCAGTTCCGGATCGCCCGCTTCGACGTTTACAAACCAATCCTCGGCCACGCGATAGCGATAGTTCTCGTTGGGAATATCGCCGAAGATTTCAGCGGCGCGCTTCGATGAGTTGTACCAGCCCGAACCATCCAGCGGTACATGCCAATAACCCGCCTTGGTGAGGCCGAGCGCTTGGTCGTTGAGGAAGTTGACGTGCTTAAGTGCATCGTCTGCACGTTTGCGCTCGGTAATATCGCGATAGACGATCACCGAACCGACCAACTCCCCATCCCTGAAGACCGGCGTCGTCGAATATTCGACCGGAATCGCCGTGCCATCCTTGCGCCAGAGCACTTCATTATCGACTGTTCGTGGCTGGCCATCCTGGGATGTCATATACATCTTGCACACTTTGCGGGGGAGTTCGCGGCCATCGGGATAGTGGTGGTGAATTAGCTCATGCATGGGTTGGCCAAGGAACGCCTCTTCAGCATAACCGAGTGTCGTATAGGCTGCCGGATTGGCGAAGGTCATCACCCCGTTATTATCGAGACCGACGATGCCATCCTTAACCGAGCCAAGGATTAGACGGCTACGCTCTGCGGCCGTCTTAATCTCGACCTGTTGGGCTTCCATTTCGCTGGTCTGTTCTTCGAGGCGTGCGGCTTGCTTCTCCATGTTTTCCGCCTGACGCTGCGTCTCTTCCAGCAACTTTTGTGTTTGCTGATTGCGGTCAATAATCTCCAGACTCATCGCCAGAATGGGCATCCAGCCATCGAGCAGCGCCTGTTCATTGTCGCTGAATTTATCAAAGGTGGCGAGCTCGATGATGGCCAGCAGTCGCTCGTTGCGCAGCACCGGCAGCACGGCGATGGTGTGTGGAGCGCTTTCACCAAGGGCGGAGCTGATACGCATATAGTCAGCAGGAGGCTCGGAGATAAAGATGGGAGTGAGCTCCAAAGCACACTGTCCCACCAGCCCCTGACCATAGTCGAAATACTGGTCAAGGTGTTTGCGATCGCGATAGGCGTAGCCGCCCAACAGTCGCAGGCGCTTCTTGGCCTCCTCATGAATATAAAATACGCCATGGCCCAATTTGATGAGCGGGGCAATACGCGATAGAAATACGCCTGATAACTCAGAAAAACTGTTGGTCTGCTGAAGATCACTGGAAATTTCGGAGATATGACTTTTAATCCAGCGCTGCGCTTCCATTTGCATCGCCTCATGACGCAGCACTTCGATATCCCGCGCCAACTCTCCCAATTCGTTAGGAAAATCGGTACAGGGTACCGACTCGTCCATATCTCCCGTTGCCAGCCGATTGACTGACTCGCGGATTCGGTTTAACGGTTGGCGAATCGAGCGTCCCAGCAGGATTCCAAATACCAGTGCAAACAGACCACCGCCGAACAACAGGATAAAGGTCACCAACACCTCCTTGTCCGCTATTGCGGCGCCACGTTCCAGGGTGGTTTGGGCGGCTTTTTCCTTAATCTCAGCGATGCGGGCCAGATTTTCATTTGCCTTGATACCCGGATTCTGAAAATCGAGACTGCCCACGTAGCGCTGCGCGGCAGTGCGCTGATCACTATTAACTAGGTTGATAGCCTGATCGACATTATGGCGATAGGCCTTATAGTTCTCCTCGAAGCGATTCAGCTCCTGAATATTCTGTTTGAGATAAATCCGCTGACGTGCCGCAACGATGGCTGCTTTCATCGCGGATTCGGCCTCTGTCAACTGCCGCAATGCACGTTCACGTTCTGATTGCTCCTCCGCCAAGGTGGCCTGGCGGACGATACGACCTATTTGCCCGTAGTGATAACGGGCATCCTTAAGCGCGGAGATACCGAGTAATTCGGTTTCGTAAAGCTTGTGCATCTCACCACTAATACGCTGCTGTCCCAGCAGGGCATCAATGCCAATGGTCAGCGAAAGCCCCATCATTAGGGAAAAACCGAGTAGAAGCTTGCGTTTAAGTGTCAAGTGCTCGATCAAGGTGTTGAGTTTGTTCACGACGGCGACTCCGTGGCAATGGCTTCAAGGGCGATGCGAGCCTGTTCAGCATCTTCGGCAAGGCTAAGGGCGGCCAGACGCTCGTGTTTGAGCAACACGGCTTGCGCCTTAAGCGCTTGCTGGGCTGCATCGGCACGGCGACGGGCCAATGACATGGTAGAGATCATGCGGGCAAATCCGGTTAGGAAGCTGAGAATGGCTGGCAAGCGCTGCTCATCCATCACCGGCGCTTCGTCTACAGCTTTAAGGTAATCCTCCGCCTCATAGTCAAAACGCGCTGCTTGGGTGCGGAAAAAGGTATCGTCCGGCGGGGCTAGATGAAACTGACCGATAAAAACATTGGCAAGATGGTGTCCCTCAACAATAATCGGCGAGGCACAATCGGTCATGCCGTTCTTGCACTGGTACATGGTAAAGTCCTGACCATCTTGCAGCTTGAGTGAGAGTTCGGTATCACTCTCAAGGCAGCGGGCACACGACTCAGGATTAACACGATGAAAGTGGGTACAGGCGCGTTGCCAAGGCGATGAAGCGAGTACCTTTCCCTCTAGGTCAATGATGGCAGCAGGGAGACCAATCGTCTGGCAGAAACTTGAAAAGAGTCTCTGCAGTTCCTCCAGATTAACCAGATCAGCCAGCTGCAGCGTCTGCTCTTTACCAGTCAGATCGTTACGATAGTCAGGGTGTGTTAGAAGGTCATGATCACCGATAGGTTCCACCCGTTCGGTGTGATAGGGCGCAGGCTGACCGGCGAGCTTCGCCAGCGCATTAACCTCGCGCTTGAGTTCGAGAATTCGGCCCTCACGGCCCTGCGACAAGCGGTTAAAGCGCTCAATGTCGGCCATACGATCCATCTCACGCTCGGCACGCTTAAGGGCGCTGATATCGATAAAGGTGCCCACCAATCCCCCGGGCGTCCCATCCGGACGGCGAAAACCACTGACATAGTACAAGACATCATGGAACTTGCCATCGGCGAAGGGAATTTGTACTTCGCGCTGAATACTGTCGGCGTTGGCAATCATGGCCTCATCCTCGCGCTGATAGGCGACGCGGTCAGCCTCCGGCAAATAGTCAAGTTCGAGCACGCGTTTACCGATTAAATCGGCCCGCTTGATATTAAACGCCTCCTCATAAGCACGGTTAAAACCAAGGAATCGCGTATCGGCATCCTTGTAAAAGACCGGATAGGGGATGGTATCAACCAGCGCCTGCTGAAAGGCCAGTTGCGCGGCACCTAACTGCTCTGCCGCTTGTGTCGCAAGAAGGATCTCTTCGGTATGAATAGTGCGATTGAGGATCTCAATATTCATCGCCAATAGGCCCATTAATTCATCAAACTGCGCTTGTCCGTTCTCATCGGGAAGCGAGAGGAAGGCAAGTTCAACCACACCTAGCAGATGGTCATTGAGCAGAACGGGGGCAATTAAAATTGCGGTTGGCGCACACGCGCCCAAGCCAGAATAGATCATTGCGAAATGCCCTGTCTCTAGCGTTATGATTTGTCTGCGCCGTTCGATGACACACTGACCCAGTAAGCCCTCCCCGGGCGTGATAAACGCTATTGGTTGTTTGGCACACGCATAGTGACCAATCAGTTTGAGACGACTATCCTGCCCATTCATGTGGTAAATAACGCCTTGCAAAGCCCCAAACAGATGGTGTGTTTCCTGGAGAAATCGTTGTGCGAGCTGCTGCAAATCTTGACTACGTTGTAACTGTATGCCGGCAGCGGCCAAATTTTCTTTATGTGTGGCGTTGGACTCCTGAACTTTGGCATAGAGAGCCAGTTGCTGACTTGCTATCGCCTGACGATGGATATTTTGCAACGCTTTTAAAATCAGACTTCCGATTAATAGCACAATAAAAGCGGTGATTGCGCCGGTACGGATCTGTTCGCCACGGGTGAGTACCTGTTCAATATCTTTCATCAGCACCAGTTTCCACTCACCCGAGGGGTCATTCCACTGCAGGTCAGTCGTTGCCACTGCAAAACTTCTATTTTCAAAATGGGTTATACCCGGGGTAATCTCCACCGGTAACGGCAATGGCTCTTTTTCATCGAATATTTTGCCAAACTGTTTCAGTTCACGAATAGCGCGCAGCCGCTCCACAGAGGGCGTGCCTGCCAGATAACCTGTCCATTCACTACGACTACTGCTAAAAACGACACCCTGCGGGGATAACAGTAAAGTAATATCTGCTTTGTCATAAATAAATCCATCGAGATTCACGAGGCTTGTCCGTGCGACAACAGCCCCAATCGTTTGACTATCGCGACGGGTTGTTGCGAAGATTGGCGCTGAAAAATAGAGAGAGCGATCCCCTCTGGCAATGCTGACCGCCGCATAGATATTATCCATTCCCTGCATGGCCATCTGAAAATAGGGACGAAATTGAAGCTTAAGACCGGTTGAGGGTTTTCCACTATTATCCCAGGAGGTGGTGGCAACACCTTGCCGGTTAACGACAAAAACGCCATCGGCATCGTAAGCGTGAGCAATGCTCTCCAAGGTTGCTAATACCACTGGATTGTTAGGGGGTAACTCCCCTTGTGCTTCAAGTTTAACAGCGGGATCAATTAAGCCTAGTACCGCCATCGCCCCCATGAGATTGCCGTTGAGCGTTTGTGACATCACTTCAATGCTATGTCGCTCAACCACTGTTTGAAGTTGATTAAGCTCGGCCATCTGCTCTGTGTGACGAAGTTCAAGGGTTGCTCCCCAACCTAAAAGCACGGCGATAAGCGTGGTTAGCAGCAGAGCCAGCTTGCTCTGTTCGTAAACCCATCTGGTTATATGAATCATGGCGTTACTTATTAATCCGTATTGAGGTTATCGCCCTCAATCATGGCGAGACCGAGGAGATCGGCCAGCAGACTCTGATTTTACTCGTTATCGACAGAGTGGCAATACTGGGCTATGCTCATCCGCTATGAATAACAGTGCCAATCTGATTCAGCATCTGTAACTCCAGGCGCAAAGCCCCTTTCCGGACTACTTGCGCGGGCACTCTTTTCGTGTAAACGTTCAGACACCCTGCTTTTTTTACCCTCACCCCAACCCTCCCGAGGGGAGAGGGGGCAAAAGTGGTGGGGGTCTGAACGGTTACGTTTTCTAAGGATCGAACATAATGAAAACTGTTGACCTATACAAATCATTGGCAATGATTTTGGGTATATCTTTACTCTCCAGCTTCAGGCAAAAAAATGCCCATCGTAAAACGGGTGTGACGACTGCTGAAACCTCTGAAAGGGCTTGTGATGGTCGGGCTTTGCATTTGTCATCTTTACGGTGGTTTTGGGTTGACCGTAAGGCAAAACAGTGTGACGATAGCCGCTCTGGTGTTATCTGTCTGATTAGCTAACTGAGGTTTCTCTCCATGACCTACTGTCTCGGAATTAAAGTGAATGATGGCCTGGTACTGGCCTCTGATTCCCGTACCAATGCGGGGGTTGATTATGTCAGTGTTTACAACAAGATGTATCGCTTTGATAATTTAGCTGATCGAATTTTTGTTATTGTCACTTCAGGTAATCTCTCTATCAGTCAGGCGGTTATTCATCAACTCAGGCGGGATATCGAGGGCCCGCCAACGCTGACCACTCTTGCCAGTGTGGCCCACATCTATGATGCGGCAAATTATATCGGGCAGGTGAGTCAACGTACCCAACAGCAGTACGGTACAGGGCTAAGTCAGGGCGGTATTAATGGTGATGCCTATTTCATTATCGGTGGTCAGATTAGTGGTCAAGCGCCCGAACTCTATTTGGTCTATGCTCAGGGGAACTGTATCAGTCCGTCACAGGAGAACCCCTTTTTGCAAATTGGCGAGACCAAATATGGTAAACCGATTCTTGATCGGGTCATTACCCCCACCACCACGCTGGAGGATGCGGCGCGTGCTGCGTTGGTATCCATCGACTCGACGATTCGTTCCAATATTACCGTGGGTCCTCCGGTAGAGTTGGCAATCATCAAGGATCAGTCGTTACAAGTTAATCACTACCTTAAACTGGATGAAAACGATATTTTTCACCGCTCAGTGCAGCAACACTGGAACGAGGGCGTGCGTAATGCCTTTACCACGCTGCCACGCTTCCCTTGGGAGAGTTGTGCCAGTGGGGCGGCAGAGATGATAGTGAATGATCAAACCGCAGTACCCCAGAACGGCCCACCACAAACGCTGGTTACCGGGCAGCTGCAGGAGGTCTCAGAGCAGTGCTGGAGCCAGCAGTTCAGATAATTTAGTGGTGATGATGCTCCATCATTACCGCGCCACTCTCCGTCTGCGCCGGGGCGGCGGGTTCAGTTGGTAGTCTGCTTTCTGTGGTTGTCTCACTTGCCAGAGGGGGAGGCGGTTGATTCCCCTTTAACTCCTGAATAAAGGCATGATTGCTGCCGTTGTGGTGAAGATTACGATGATCACTCTGAAGAAAGAGGAGTGAGCCATACATAGCGACAGCAAAGAGAAGCAGTGCGCCCCACTGCTGACCTTGTAATTGTTGCAGAGGATCTTTTTTATCTACCTCACAATACCCCCCGGGACAGAGTTTTAACGGCTGCTTTAAGAGTCGGTGGTAGACGACGCAACCCAAGCAGATACCAAAGGCACTCTCCATAAACAGCAGCACTATACAGATTGCGCATACGGCAAAATTCAGACCACTCATCTGTTTCAGAAAGATAAGTGTGACTACCATAAAAAGTGCCAGTGCCAAACCAATTCCCCAAGCAAACCGTTTTGGCGCTGCCGCAACGTACTCAGGTTGCTGCTGCTGCACGGCAAATCGTCCTAAAATAAGGCTGGGGGCGTAGTGAGGGGCAATGACGCGGATAAGAAAATCGATAAAGAAGGCGATAATCATCATCTGGGCAGGTAGCATGAGATCGTCATACCACGCCCCGGCAAAGACAACGACAGAGATAAAAAACAGAATTCCGGCGCCTGCACGCACTTCACGCTCATTAAGCACAGGGAGATCATAGCCACTAACCGTTGCGCCAAACTGCATGACAAACCTCCTCAATTAGAAAAAAGAAAAAATCCTGAAAAAATATCACTTGGTGGCAAAGGTGGTGACGCCATCCCAGTTGACGGGTGGGGATTGTAAGCGATAGTGGGCAATACGCTCAAGGTAGAGATCATACAGGTAGTGGGGGTTCTCCTGGGCAAGTTGTCTGATGACTGTTTCAGCGCTCTGCCAATCCTGTTGACGGTAGGCGGCGAGCGCCTGCTGCCACTGTTGCAGTGCGTTCGTTGCATTTTGCGATAGTTCACCTGCGACGGCCAAGGGTTCGTAGATGGTGATCGGCTCGGCTTTCCCCTTAACGCGCACCTTGTCGAGTTCACGCACGATAACTCTGTCGCCGAGTTGCTCGCGGGTCCCTTCGCCAATAATAATGCCAACGCCATACTGTTTGGTGATTCCCTCCAGTCGCGAACCGAGATTCACCGCATCACCCATGACCGTATAGGACTTGCGCACCGGTGATCCCATGTCGCCGACGGTCATGGTGCCAGTATTAATGCCGACACCGATTTTTAGGGCGGGCCATCCCTTTGCTTCGAGGCGGGGATTGAGGTTTGTTAGCGCCTTTTGCATATTCATCGCGGTAATCACCGCTGCGTAGGCGTGGTCACTGTTGGCAACGGGGGCACCCCAGAACGCCATAATGGCATCGCCGATATATTTATCCAGTGTCCCGCCGTGGCGACGGGTAATTTCGGTCATTGCCCCAAGGTACTCGTTCATTAAGGTCGCCAGTTCGTCGGGCTGTAACCCCTCAGAGATGGTAGTAAAGCCGCGCACATCGGAGAAGAGAACGCTGAGTTCAGCTTTACGCCCGTCCATGGTGTAGTTCTCAGGGTTTTTTGCCATCTCATCAACCAGCTCTGGAGGCACATACTGGCCAAAGAGTGCAGTAAACTGGCGTTTGTTGCGCGACTCGACAAAATAGCCCCAGGACATATTCAGGGTGAAAAGCAGTCCAGAAAGCAGGGCGGCATTGGCAAAAGGCATCACCAGATTATTATTCAGCCAGAGGTAGAGATTGCCGCCGGTCAGTAGTAGTAGCAGCAGCAGCAGTGTCAAGGTCGCTTTAATCGGGGAGAGGCGTGGCAGAATAAATATCAGTATCAGACCGATAAGTAGCAGTTGCAGCAGATCGGCACCAATGAGATAACCCGGTTTGTATTTAATCGTGCCATCAAGCATTCCGGCGATGAGATTGGCGTGAATTTCAACCCCGGCGTAGGCGGTGGAGAGGGGCGTGGCACGCAGATCCATGAGTCCTGGGGCGCTGGTGCCAACAATGACGATTCGCCCGTCGAGCGTTCCCGCTGGCAGCCTGTCATGCAGCAGGTCGCTGGCAGAGATATAGGGAAAGCTCCCCTGCGGGCCACGATAGGGGATAAGCGCGGCGACATTCTCATCTACGGGAATATAGATCATATCGATTTCAGTCGGGATCTCCAGCCACTCCAGCCCGGCATAGTTCTCTTCATTGCCGGCATAGCCTGGGAATATCGGCGGTGAGTCAAAAAGGGTGCGCAGCATCGCCAGCGACAGTGACTCGTAGTAGTTGCCCTGAAACTCAGCGAGCAGCGGAATGCGCCGTGAAATACCATCAAAGTCGATGAGTGGGTTAAAGTGACCGGCAGCGGCGGCAGCCTGCTGAAAGAGGGGAAGGTTGCCACCATAACCGCTCCAGCTGGTGATCTTTTCCGGACGCCGTGGCAGGGTGTCGGGGGTCATGGCTGGCTCCGGCAGAGCACCGCTGGAGGTGGCGTCGGCAAAGCTGGAGAGGTAGTAACCAAGCACCACTTTGCGCCCCGACAATGCCTTGGCAAAACGGGCATCGTAGTCAAGCTGAGGACGCAGGGTTAGCAACGATTGCTGAAAGTCAACATTATTCTGCAGAGGCCCCTGTGCCAGACTCTCCAGTGACTGCAGGCCGGAACTGATATCCGGCTCGGCAAAAACGACGTCAAAACCGACAATGAGCGCCCCCTGTTGATCAAATAGCTTATCGATTAGATTTGCCAACTTGTCGCGCCCCCAGGGCCAGCGACCCTCTTCGGCAAGGGATTTTTCATCAATATCGATAATGACCACTCGCTCATCAACCCCCTGCGGCAGGGTGAGCCAGAGCTTGGCATCGTAAAAGATGGCATCGAGTTTGGTGATTACCCCGATTTGATAAAAATCTGCCGAATGCCCTGCCAGCAGTAGCAGTAACATCAAGCCAATTAGGGTGCGTCCGCCACTGCGTTTGAGATAACTCATGGAATAGAACACTCAGCCTCATTACTTTGGGATTGCCCTACCGAGCGGCCAATCGCGTTGTTTTTACTAATATTTTGCGGCATGGTAACGCGAATGCCTTGATTTGGCGGAACGATAACCGGAGGGGTTAGCAAATCGCGAACATAACCAAACTCACCGGCGGAAAGGAGTTGTTCTCCTCCCCGGTTGGTTAAAATAACTGCACCCACGGCAACGTCAATGTGCAGGCCACTGTCGGGCGTATCGCCTGCCACGGTGGGAATATCTTTGCAGTCACTACCACCCCCCGCGACCTCCTGACAGAGCAGTAGACCAAAATGGGTGCCACGAATGCCCACCGTCGCCGTGGCTGTCTCCACCTTAACCTGATCCGCATTGCGCTTGCCGACGAGCCCCGTCACCATGCGCATTCCCCCCTTCAGCAGGCCGACAGCGACATTGTCGGTTTGTGGTTGCGCCTCGTCATAGCTGTAAGCTTTGACCGCAAACTGCGAGTTGGGGCGTAATACCACCTCGCCGCCATCACTGAATTTAATCCGCGCGTAAGTCTTTGCCTGGGTGGTGAGTGTCTCTCCTGCCGCTACTTCGGACTTCACCGCAAGAATTTTGGAGCTCCCATCGGCCAGCGTCGCGACCAGCGTTCCCGAGAGGTGGGTGACCACCCCTGCAGAGGCATAAGCCGCACTGCTCAGGAGGCTGAACAGAGCAACAAGTAGCAGTTTAAGAGCACCGTGCAACACGGCGTTGTGCTTGACGCGAGTTGGCAGGAGCTGCATTTTCGCTTGAGTCATTTTGTACCTCACTCTGTTCTCTCTTTTTATCATCATCTTCAGTTACTGCGAAAAAGGACTCTCCGCTGTCACTGGCGGAATCTTCACCGCCAAACTCATCACGTCCGCCGCCGATAGTGCCATCGGGCAGGGTAAAGGTCGGTTGTTTCTCTACGTTGTCGATTGCTGATGTGCCGTTTTGCAAAATTGATACCGTGGTCTCTTCTGGGGTTTTGCTGCCGCTGTCGTTGCCTGAGGTGGCAAGAGCCGTGTTAAGTTTGTTCTGATCCGTGCTGGTCGTTTGTGTGGCAGCCGTTGTCGCAGAGCTATTGATCTGCTGGCTTGTGATGCTAATGGTGGGGGTTGCCGTGCTGACGGCGGTGGTTATGGGTGTCGTGGTGACAGGCACGGTGGTCACCGGTGTCGTGGTGACTGGCGTGGTGGTGACCGGCGGTGGTGTGACGACCGTAGGGGTGGTCGGTGGTTGTGGTGTGGGCGCTGGCGTCGGTGTGGAGGCGAATACCTGTGTGTCACCCGATGATGTTGCGACTGGTGGTGTCGGCAGTGCGCCGGAGGTTGGTGAGGTATTCACCAACGTTGGTGCCGATAAGGTGACGGAACCACCGCTAAAGTTAGTGTTACTGGCACTAATCGAACCTGCGGGAGCGGCATAACTGGTGGTTGTTGCATTAGTCACCGCAGTGCTTGCCAGGACGATATTTCCCGATGTCGATGCGACGCCGACAGCGGGGGCAGAGATCGCAGCGTTTTGTGCAACATCACCAAAAGCGCTAATCGTCGCGCTGCCGCTCGTGCTGCTGATTGCACCATTAAGGGTGATGGTACTACTGCTGTCGGCAGTTTCCGCTTTCAAAGTAATGCCGGTTCCGGCACTTAGCCCGCCGCTGCCCACTACCAAAGGACTATGGGTGGCGAGTCTGAGTGTACCGGCTGGAACATTAATGGTGCCGCTGCCGGTATCAAGACCGCCGGTGACCTCAAGGCTAAAGCTGCTGCCATTGGCGGTAATACCAGTGCTGCCGAGAAAGAGTGGCACACCGCTGGTAATCGTCACCGCAGTGGGGAAAATCGTCTGCGCCACATTGCTCTGTTTGCTGATGGGGTTGAGATCGGGCAGTGCGCCATTAAACCAGTTGCTGGCAGTTAACCAGTCACCGCTTGAACCGCCAATCCATTCAACAGAGTCAAGCTGGGTAATTTTGCCGCTATCGCTGGTGACGCTGGCAGGCAAGATGTAGTTAGCAAGATTCGTTGACGTGGCGGCAAAGCTGCTGCTATCGAGGGCAGTGGTCACCGTAATGCCCGTGCCAACATGACGGCTTGCATAGCTGCCAACTGTTTGAGTGACCGAAACATCGGTGCCCTCACCGTTCGCCCAACCCGAGAGAAGAAAGTGAGCAGGGGTGAGGGTTGCGACTGAATTACCATCATAGACCTTCTCAACAACGCCAAACGCAGCAGTGAGCGGTGCAGGGTTAATGGTTAAATTGCCATTCACAAAAGTGAGATCATAACCCTGTTGTGAAGAGTAGAGTCCATCGAGTGATAGGGAGTAACTCCCTGCAT
>JADGBN010000055.1 GCA_015231435.1 Gammaproteobacteria bacterium | reverse complement strand
AACCGTTCAGACCCCCACCACTTTTGCCCCCTCTCCCCTTGGGAGGGTTGGGGTGAGGGTAAAAAAAGCAGGGTGTCTGAACGTTTACCCCTGAACAGGGATTAACGGCAGGACTTTATCATGAATAAATCACGGTTTCATCGTAAAAAAGATGGGGATCTGAATGGTGACTCTGCATTTAGGGCGGCCTTTTGGGTACCCTTTTGTTTGCTGCGATTTTCATTGCCCGCAACGGATGCAGCGACAAACGGGGGCGGGTTTGTTAGAATGCGGCATCTTTTAACGAGCTGATAAATTAACGCCCTCCTATGAAACCCTTATTAAAATTTCGCTTAAAACCGTTTTATCCGGCGCTGTTATGGTTAATCGCGCTGCCTGTGGCTGCCGAGTTCGAGATAACCGGTCAGTTACAGCAGGAGTACGTTAACTGGTCCAGTGCCGCGATTCATCTGTCGGGTAAGCAGGTGGGTGACGGGGCTGTTTATATAACGGATACCAATCGTCATGATCAGTATGGTGCCTCGTCGATTACCCTGAAGGGATCGCGTAATCTGCGCCGTGATTATCGTGCGGTGGGGGCGGTCGGCTTTGACCTAGATATTAACCACACCGCTGATCTGCAGGATGGCGAGGCGTGGTTGGGTTTTAGTTCAACGCAAAGTTTATGGCGTTTTGGCCGTATGGCGTCGCCCTATCGTGATGCAACGCAAAGCTGGGATCCCTTTGATGCCACTTTTTTGCAGGCGCGCGGCAATGGCGGGCTTTCGCTGTCGCACCATAGCGGCTATTTGCAAAATAGTTTGGCCTATCAGTCTAACTGGTGGGGGGTTGATCTCGACTTTGCCTGGGCGATGGATCAGCAAGATGAAAATCAAGATGGTGAGACCGATGGCGACGATACGCTGGCGCTGGCGCTAACAAAAGCGATGGGTGGTTGGACATTGGCGCTGGCGCGGGAGGATGATCAACGCAGCGACCGCCAGGCCAGTAAGTTTGGTGCTCGCTTTGGTCACGATAGTTGGCAATATCAGTTGCAATATGAGCGACTCGAGGCGGCAGATGATTATGGTTATGACGCGCTGTTTAATCTGATTTGGCACTCTGACCTGACACAAGTCGCCTTCTCTGTAGGTAAAACAGACGCGCCGTCAGAGTTTGCCGCGCAACTGAACTACTATGCATTGGGCATGAAGTACGCTTTTACCAGCGATACGATATTTCATATCGGTTATCGCACCACCCGCACCGATGCCTCCCCCAATAACAATGAGCGCGCCGTGGGCATGGGACTACGTTTTCTTTTTTAACCACGTGCCCTTTTAAGCGGCGGGTGCGGTTCGATTACGCCTCATCCGCATCCTCAGTGACTTCACCTCCACCTTTGCCCATGCGTTTTCCCTCAGCAGCACGCTGTTTGCGTATCGCCTTGGGGTCGGCAATGAGCGGGCGGTAGATCTCTACCCGATCGCGTTCGCGTAGTACCGTATCGGCTTTGCATGCTTTACTGAAGATGCCTAGCGCGAGGTTATCTGTATCAATCTCGGGGAACTGTTCAAGTACGCCCGAGAGGTTAATTGCCTCCTGCACGGTGCTGCCCTGCGGCAGATTGACCTTAAAGATCTTCTGCTCGACCGGTGTGGCATAGGCAACCTCAACCAGCATCGGGATTTGTGCTTCAGCCATTTTTTCCATACACCTTATTAGCATGTTTAACAAAGGCATCCACCAGTGAGTTGGTGATTTGGTTAAATACCACTCCCATGGTCATTGCCACGACCCTGCTGGAGAACTCAAACTCCAGCTGTAAAATAATTTTACTCGCCTCAGGGCTGAGCGGCTGAAACTGCCAGCCCCCCTGCAGCGTGCGAAAAGGCCCGTCAACCAGACTCATCTCAATCGCATGGTGGGGAATAAGCGTGTTACGGGTGGTAAAGGGTTTATGAATGGCACCGTAGTGGATCTCTACGGTGGCCACCACCACATCGCCATCACGCGAAAGAATTTGTGAACCACCACACCACGGCAGAAACTTAGGATAAGCTTCGACATCACTCACTAGTTGGTACATCTGCTCAACGCTATGATGAACGAGTGCGCTCTTATGAATAGTCGTCATTATCGCAAATGGTTAACCATAAAGCAGTGTTAACATGGCCTGACTGACGACCAGAAAGAGCAGGGTCATAATGCCGCCAGCGCGCATGAAATCGGCAACGCGATAGCCGGCGGGCCCCATAATGAGGGCATTGACCTGATGCGTGGGCAGGAAGAATGAGTTAGAGGTTGAGATCGCCACGGTCAGTGCATAAAGCGCAGGGTTACCGCCTACTTGCACGGCAATATTCACCGCCAGCGGCACCAGCAGTACGGTGGCACCGACATTGGACATGACCAGAGTAAAGAAGGTCGCGAGAATACCGATAGCGGCGAGCAGAATCCATGGCTGGGTGTCGGCCCCCAGTGCCAGCAGCACCTGTTGCGCAATCCATGCTGCGGTACCGCTGGTCTCTACTGCCAAACCCAGTGGAATCAGGCTGGCAAGGAGAAATACCGATTTCCAGCTCACCGCACGGTAAGCCTCGTCAATCGTCAGCACTCCCGCGAGGATCATGCCGATGGCACCCACCATCAGTGAAATCGATAACCGCAGATCTGAGAAGAGAACCAGCGATAGGGAGATGGCAAAAAAGAGTCCTGCCCATTTGAGCTTAAGTGGACGCAGATCTTCATGGGGGAAGTCGGCGGTGATAATCACAAAATCGCGGTCTTTTTGTAGTCTAGCGAGATTTTCCCATGTGGTATGAACCACTAGGGTGTCCCCCGACTGAAAGGGAATGTCGCGGATTCCCTCACCTTCACGCATCGTTTTACCGCCACGGTGCAGACCGACCAGCGAGACGCCGTAACGCTTGCGCAGCCAGACATCGCGGGCACTTTTATTTAGCAGGTGCGAGCTGGGCGGTATGACGATTTCAGCAATGCCCGATTTGGCACTGGAGAGCGCTTCGGTAAAGGTCTTCAGCTGTTTACGCAGCTTGAGTTGATAATCTTCGGTAAACTTACTGAGTACCTCCGGCGCACCCATCACCCCTAATACCGAATTGGGTTCAATCACCGTGTCGCGGGCCACCGCACCCTGACCGATGAGTACCTCTTTACCACGCGAATAGGCGATGACGCGAATTCGTGAACTCTGTTCGATGTCGTTAAGCAGGGTATCTACCAGCGGACTCCCGGGAGGAACGACGATCTCATTAAGATCATACTCCAGACCATAGGTATCGCGAAAATATTGGGCGGTATTGATATTGGTGGAATCATCGGCGGCGCTGGGCAGGACAAAGCGGCCGGCAATAATGAAATAGACGATACCGGTTGCGACCAGTGCCAGACCGATGGGCGTAACTGAAAAGAGTGACCAGGTCGCCATCGGTTCAATTCCCTGTATCTCCAGCCCTTTGTTGGAGGTCAGGATGAGATCATTAAGCAGAATTAACGGGCTGGAACCAACCATGGTGACCGTGCCGCCAAGAATGGCGCTAAAACCCATGGGCATTAGCAGGCGTGACATCGGTAGTCCGGTGCGGGATGAGATACGCGCCACCACCGGGAGAAAGAGCGCTGCCGCGCCAACATTTTGCATAAAGGATGAGATAATGCCGACGGTGCTGGCGATAGCGGGGATGACGCGTGCCTCTGAGGTACCGGCATATTTAAGAATAAAGCTGGCAACCCGCCCCATTAAACCGGTGCGATCAAGACCGGCGCCGATAATCATCACCGCGATAATCGACATCACCGCATTTCCTGAAAAACCCTTAAAGAGTTCGGTCTGCGGCACCAGTCCGGCAATATCAAAAAGGGGACCGATTAAACTGCTCAGCCCCAGTAACACCATAATGGTGATGGCCGCGACATCAACACTCACCACTTCAAAGACAAAGAGGTAGATGGTTAAAACAAGCAGGGCAATTACCCAGGACTGTTCACGGGTATCGACTGCCTGACCCAGTAGCAGGGTAATTATTATAAAAATTGCCGCAGCAATTAGCTGTTTTCGGGATAATCCCAACATAACGTAGTCACCTTTTTAGTTTGCATAGAGCGTCAGCGCGGGGCCTCGCCTGGTTATTTACAACAAGCCAAGCAGATGCACACGAGGTGGCATCTTCATACAATTAAATTAAGGTTCAATCGTGCCACGCTGAAGGGTGTCGGTGACAGGGAGTTCGTTCCCTCTCTTGCCGATCGTGCGGTTGTTCACTCCCAAAAAAGGGGGTAAGCAGCAACTTGTGGCTGAGATCTTCCCAACCTTAACTTAATGACACGATGACGTGCCTGGCCATGATTTATACCCTTTCTACTTGAAATTGCAGGGTCGTTGCACCAAAGGCAGGCTGCGCACGCTGCAGCCGCTCACCCCAATCACATCGTTAATCTATGCTTATGGGGATTCACGACTTTGCCGCCTTCCATCATTTCCAATGATTTTGGGTATAGAATTGGTGACTGTTTCCAGAAGGGGATCGGGATAGAATCAACACCGTTATGATCGCACAGTGACGCTGCTCAGACAATGACGAATATCATTTCAGGGGTGGTTAATCTACTTTCCCGCTAAATTATCGTGGTTACTCGGCAGAAGTGCTGCGACCGGCCGAAAAGATCGGCGATGGTGCGGCGTCACGCCCAGCTGTTGCAGTGCCGCCAGATGTTGTCGTGTCGGGTAGCCTTTATGTTGTGCAAAACCGTAGCCTGGGCAGCGTTGCTCCAGTGCGATCATCTCGGCATCGCGTGCGACCTTGGCAATAATTGAGGCGGCGGCGATTGCGGCAAGGCGGCTGTCGCCTTTGATAATGGCCGTCGCCGCCATTGCCAGACCCTGGGGAGTACGGTTGCCATCAATCACCAGATAGTCGGGGGTGACAGCAAGCGCGATCACCGCACGCTGCATCGCCAGCAACGACGCCTGAAGAATATTCAGACGGTCGATCTCCTCGACCTCCGCTCGTCCCACCGCCCAGGCGATGGCAAATTGCTGGATCTGCGGGGCGAGGGCGTCGCGGCGCGCTTCACTCAGCCGTTTAGAGTCATTGAGTCCGGTAATCGGGTGGGCAGGGTCAAGAATCACCGCTGCGGCGATCACCGGGCCGGCGAGGGGGCCGCGCCCGACCTCATCAACACCGGCTAAACGGTCGAGGCTGACTGTTGCGGGAATATAGTCGTAGGGGTTATCCATGGGTTGACCGTGTTAGCCGTGCAGCCGCCGCTCGAGTCCGGTCGTTTGCAGAATAATCGTTGCGATCTCCTCAATGGAGACGGTGCTGGTATCGAGCCAGGGGATCTGCTGCGAACGAAAGATCTTCTCGGCGGCATTGACCTCATACTGGCACTGCTGATACTCGGCATAGCTGCTGTCGGGACGACGTTCGGTGCGTATCTGCTGCAGGCGTTCGGGATCAATGGTCAGTCCAAAGAGTTTTTTGCGATACGTCTCCAGCTCCGGGGGGAGGTTGGAGCGTTCTAGATCATCATCAATTAGCGGATAGTTTGCTGCCAGAATACCGTACTGTAACGAGAGATAGAGGCAGGTGGGGGTTTTGCCGCAGCGCGATACCCCGATGAGAATAATGTCCGCATCCTTGAATTGTCGCAGGGTATTGCCATCATCGTTACTTAGGGCAAAATTAAGAGCGTCAATCCGTGCCTTGTAATTGGCATAAACCCCCATGCCATGGCTGCGTCCAACCGCATAGGCGGAACCGATACCCAGCTCCTCTTCGAGTGGGTGAATAAAGGTATTCAAAAGGTCGAAGATCATCCCGCGACTCTGCTCTATTTCGAACATCACCTCGGGATTAATTAGGGTGCTAAAGACCAGCGGACGTTTGCCATACTGATCGGCGGCACCATTAATACGACTGACCGCCTGACGCGCCTTCTCCGGGGTATCGATAAAGGGGAGGTTTATCTGTTCAAATTTGAGTGACTCAAACTGGGTGAGCAGGCTGTGCCCCATCATCTCTGCGGTAATGCCGGTGCGGTCAGAGATAAAATAGACCGCCCGATCGATAGGATCTTCGCTCACGCTTTTACCTCATTGGCGAGGAACTGCCAGGTCTCTACCATGGTGTCGGGGTTAAGGGAGATACTGCTAATCCCCTGTTCCAGCAGCCAGCGTGCAAAATCGGGATGATCCGAGGGGCCCTGACCACAGATCCCGACATATTTCCCCTGCTCGCGGCAGGCGGTAATCGCCATGGAGAGCATCTTCTTAACCGCTGGGTCGCGTTCATCAAACGCCTCGGCAATGAGCCCCGAGTCACGATCTAGCCCGAGGGTGAGCTGAGTCATATCATTTGAGCCGATACTAAAGCCGTCAAAATAGCGGAGAAACTCCTCTGCCAGTACTGCATTGGAGGGGAGTTCGCACATCATAATTAGACGCAGACCATTGCGCCCGCGTTCGAGACCATTTTCGCCAAGAATTTTAATAACCCCTTCCGCCTCCTTTAGGGTACGGACAAAGGGAATCATAATTTCGACATTGGTAAAGCCCATCTCATCCCGCACTTTGCGCAGGGCGCGGCACTCAAGTTCGAAGGCGGCACGAAAATCTGCCGAGATGTAACGTGCTGCGCCGCGAAAGCCGATCATCGGGTTCTCTTCAAGGGGTTCGTAACGGCTGCCACCGAGGAGATTAGCATACTCATTTGACTTAAAGTCGGACATGCGCACAATCACCGGTTTATGGTTAAAGGCGGCGGCGAGGGTGCTAATCCCCTCCACCAGCCGTTCGACATAGAAGCTTACCGGGTCGCCATAGGCGGCGGTGAGCTGGCGGATCTGCTGCTGCAGATCCGGCTCCTGTTTATCGAACTCTAAAAGCGCACGCGGGTGGATACCGATCATGCGGTTAATAATAAACTCAAGACGTGCCAACCCGACCCCCTGATTGGGAATGGTGGCAAAATCGAAGGCGCGGTCAGGGTTGCCGACGTTCATCATCAGCTTGCAGGGCAGGGTGGCCACTGCAGCACTCTCCTGCGCCTCAATTTCAAAGTTGAGCAGGCCATCGTAGATATAGCCGGTATCGCCCTCGGCACAGGAGACCGTCACCGCGCTTCCCTGGGCGATGCGACTGGTGGCATCGCCACAACCGACCACCGCAGGAATACCGAGTTCGCGGGCAATAATCGCCGCATGACAGGTACGCCCACCGCGATTGGTGACAATCGCACTGGCGCGCTTCATCACCGGCTCCCAGTCAGGATCGGTCATATCGGTGACCAATACCTCGCCAGCAATCACCTGATCCATATTGTCGAGGTGGTCAATTACCCGTGCGGGCCCCGAACCGATGCGTCCACCAATGGCGCGACCTTCGCAAATGACATGACCACGCTCCCGTAGCATATAGCGTTCAATGCGCGTGTTGCTTTCGCGGCTGCGCACTGTCTCTGGTCGCGCCTGAAGAATATAGAGCTGGCCATCATCACCATCCAGACCCCACTCAATATCCATTGGGCGCTGATAGTGCTTTTCAATGGTGACCGCCATTCGCGCCAGATCGTGCAGCTGCGGATCGGTCAGGCTGAAGCGGTTGCGATCGCTTGCCGTTACCGCGACGGTTTTAATCGTGCGGCCGATGGTGCTGTGATCGTCATAGACCATTTTTGTCGCCTTGCTGCCAAGGGTGCGGCGCAATACCGCATGGCGACCGGCGCCAAGGGTCTCTTTATGAAGATAGAACTCATCGGGGTTCACCGAACCCTGGACCACCGCTTCACCAAGGCCATAGGAGGCGGTAATAAAGACGACATCACGAAAACCCGATTCGGTATCCAGGGTAAACATCACGCCGCTCGCCCCTGTTTCTGAGCGTACCATGCGTTGAATGCCCGCCGAGAGGGCGACCTCGGCATGGGCAAAGCCGTGATGTACACGATAGGAGATGGCTCGGTCGTTGTAGAGCGAGGCAAAGACGTTTTTAACCGCCTGCAAAACCCCCTCTGTGCCGCGCACATTAAGGTAGGTCTCCTGTTGTCCGGCAAAGGAGGCATCCGGCAGATCTTCGGCGGTCGCCGAGGAGCGAACAGCCACCGCGACGCCACCGGCAATACCGTTACTCATTAACTCATAGCCGGCACAAATCGCCTCCTCGAGATCCGCCGGCAGGGGGGTCTCCATCACCCAGTCGCGAACTGTTTTACCCGCAGCGACCAGCGCGTTGACATCCTCGGTATCGAGTTGATCGAGCAGGGAGTGAATACGGGTGTTGAGGTGATTCTGTTCGAGAAAGCGGCGAAATGCTGCAGCGGTGGTGGCAAAGCCGCCGGGAACACGCACGCCGGCATTGGCAAGGGAGCTAATCATCTCACCGAGGGAGGCGTTCTTTCCCCCGACACGCAACAGATCGTCCATTCCCAGACGGGAAAAATCGACTATATTTTCGTTCATTTCAGTTACCCCCCAAAAAACCAAAGAAATTAATGTTCATGCTGACGACCACTGCAACTGTTGCAGCTGCCGCCACTGCTGCTGCACCCTCCGCCTGCTTCACGCGCCGGGCCCCACTCTGGGTGAGATCTGGCAAAGTGGCGCGACAGTTGTTGCACCGCAAGCCATAAGAGCAGCAAAAAGAGCGTGCCACCGCAGGCGATGAGCAGGTTGACAATCATCCGCCACCCCCCATACCGGCAAAGCCCATAAAGATCATCGAGAGAATGGCGGCAATCATTAGGGTCATTGCCGCCCCCTCAGCAATGGCGGGAACTTCGGCAAGCTCAAGTTTTTGCCGCAGCCCGGCCATTAAGACGATGGCGATAATAAAGCCACCCCCGGCTCCCAGGCTATAGGCAAGGGACTGAGTAAAGTTGTAGTCACCAAAAGTCTGAAACAGCGCGAGACCGAGAATCGCACAGTTGGTGGTAATGAGCGGCAGGAAGATCCCTAAAGCGCGAAAGAGTGCGGGGCTAAACCGTTTCATGGTCATTTCGACGAGTTGCACCGCCGAGGCAATCACCGCAATGTAGGCGATTAGACGCAGGAACTCAATATCGTAGGCCACCAATAACTGATTAATGAAAAAGGCGCAGAGGGAGCTAATGACCATGACAAAGGTGGTCGCCAGCCCCATCGAAAAGGCGGTTTGCAGCTTTGCCGAGACCCCGAGAAAGGGGCAGATACCCAAGAAAAGCGCCAGCACAAAGTTATTAATTAGCAGCGCGTTAAGAAAGATAAATCCTAGGGAATCAGTGGGCATCGGCTTGCTCCCCAAGGTGATGCGTAGCGGGTTTGCGCCGCTGCTTTAACCAGGCAAACAGCAGCAGCCAGCAGCCCAGAACCAGAAATCCCCCCGGCGGCAGAACCATAATCACCCAGGGCTCAAAGTTATCACCAAAGAGCGGCAGACCAAGGAGTCTCCCCGCACCAAGAATCTCCCGAACGCTGCCAAGGCAGATAAGCGCTAGGGTAAAGCCCGCGCCAACGCCAAACGCCGAGATCACTGAAGGGATGACCGGATGGCGCGAGGCAAAGGATTCGGCACGTCCAAGAATCACACAGTTGACGACAATTAGCTGAATAAAGGCTCCGAGGGCGTTATAGAGATCAAGGCTGATGGCCTGAATAAGGTAGTCAACCATGGTGACAAAGGTGGCAATAATAATGATGTAGGTGGCAATTCTGACCTGTTTGGGAATAGCGTGACGCAACAGGGAGATGAGAATGCTGGAACAGACCAGAACAAAGGTGGTGGCAACTCCCATCGCCACGGCATTTATGGCGGAGTTGGTGACCGCAAGAACCGGACACATTCCCAATAACATAATAAAGACGGGGTTCTCCTCCCAGATACCCTTAATAAAGAGATCCATATTGGGTGCCGGTTTTCTTTTGCTAAGGCTGCTCATGGTTGTTCTGCCCGGGTTGAGGCGCTGAAGGATTGTAGCTTGTCGCGCTGACCACTAAGGGCCGGTACGACCTTGCTGGCGGAAGTTTGCAGTGCCCGGCCAATCGCTCGGGAGGAGATGGTCGCTCCAGAGATGGCGTCAATCTCCCAGGGGTGGCTCTTTTTCCCGTGCATGACGGTGGTGATCGGGTTGGCGAGGGCGCTGGCACTCTCGTTAAGACGCACATCAAGGGCGTTAAAATTGGCGACAAAGGCCGCATCGGTAAAGATTTTATCGCCCAGTCCGGGGGTTTCGGCACTCTTGAGCACTTTAATCCCGGTAATACAGTCACAGGCGGGGTTATAGCCATAGAGAATACGAATCGCATCGGCATAGCCCTGTGCCGAGGATTCCGTCGCCACCCCGGCGAGCTCCCCGGTGGCGTTAAACCCGGCATATAAGAGGGTGCTTCCGGCGACCTTTCCGGCACTAATCACCGCATTTTCATCAAGGCTAATGGGTTGCCAGCTGACCGCTTCGGGGATCACCGAAAAGATGGCGTGCTCAACCGCAAGGCGTTGATTTTCACTAATCATCGGGCGAGTCCACTCGACGACTAGGACCACTAACAGACCCGAGAGCGTGGCGATAAGGGTGAGGCTGCGAATCATCGCCGCACTGTTAAAGGGTGGGGTTGGGTGCTCGGTTAAGTGAATGATCTTCTCACTCATGGCGCTGCTCCGGTGTGGTTGCCGTGGCGGGTGGTTTTTTCAGGGCGCTTAGCGTCGTGACGCCGACGCCATAGACGCGTGGCTGGGTTACCGACTCAATGAGCGGCGCGAGGGCGTTGCCTAGCAGAATGGCGTACATCACCCCCTCCGGCAGGGCACCGAAACTGCGAATGATAACGGTGACAAAACCGATGACCAGACCGTAAATGAGAATACCGCGTGGCGTGACCGGAGAACCGACCATATCGCTGGCCATAAACAGGGCACCAAGCAATAGACCCCCCGTTAGTAACACGAAAAGCGGGTCGGCAAAGCGGCTGCTGTCATAAAGATAGAGGGGTAGGGCGGTGATAAAGGCGCCGCCAAGCACCGCGACGGGAATGCGCCAGTTCATCATGTTGCGGGCGATTAGGTAGAGCGCACAAAAAATAATCAGCAGCCCCGGCATCTGGCCGCTGGCACCGCTGGTCAAACTCAGCAGCAGCTGCCAATGGTCACCACTGTCACCGGCAAACTTCCAGGCGGCCAGCGGCGTGGCACTGGTCAGGGCGTCGGTGATCTCGCTGCGTTGCCCAAGTTCGGCAATCCAGGTGCTACTGTCGGCGGGGCGCATTAACGGCAGAGCCAGGGTGGAGGGGATAAACTCCAGAAAACGTCCGGGAAGATAGGCGGGCGTCCAGCTGGTAATGGCGACGGGGAAGGCAGCCTGAACAAAGGCGCGCCCGACAAGCGCTGGGTTAAAGAGGTTATAACCAAGACCGCCAAAGATCGCTTTGCCAAGGGCAATGGCGACAAAAGCGGCAATCGCTCCCATCCAGAGGGGGAATCCCGGGGGCAGGGTGAGTGCGAGCAGTATTCCGGTAATCAGGGCACTATGGTCATTTAACGGGCTTTGGCGACCCGCCATGCGGGCGAAAAAACGCTCACTAAGTAGGGTGGTGCCAACCACCACCAGCAGCAGCAACAGGGCGCTAATGCCATACTGAAAAACCCAGAAGAGAACCAGCGGCAGCAGCGCATAGACGACGTTAAGCATAATCTGCGGCACGCTATGGCTGTGATGGATATGGGGGGAGGTGCGGATCTCCACCAAAGGTTGCACTTTTTTCACCGGCAGCATCCTTGTGGTGCTGACGGGAGATCCTGATAGCTGTAGTGACGTAGTTTCATCATCTCGCTCTCTCGCGGTTAATCGATTTGGCAATACGAAAGTACTGTACCAGCGGAATATTGGCCGGACAGACGTAGCTGCAACTACCACACTCAAAGCAGTCATTGAGATGGAACTCATTGGCCATGGTGGCGTACTGCCGTTTCGCCGCAAGACGGCCAAGGTGCGCCGGATTGAGGTGAACCGGACAAGCATCAAGACAACGACCACAGTAGATGCAGGGGGAGATCGGCTGTGCCTCGGACGCTTTCGCTGCTTTGTCAAAGACCAGTAGTGCCGAGACCGGTTTGGTGATCGGTACATCCAGCGAGGCAGCGGTGTTACCCATCATCGGACCACCGAGAATGAGTCTGCTGGCGTCGCCAAAGTAGCCAGCATGTTCCAGGGCGAAGCGGATCGGTGTACCTAGGGGAATCAGATAGTTGCCCGGCTTTTTAACGCCGGGGCCGGCGATGGTGATAATTCGTTCAATCAACCCTCGGCGACGCGGCAGCAGGTTGCCTATAAGGGCTAGGGTGGCGACGTTATTGACGACCACACCGACCTGAAACGGGAAGCCGCCGGAGGGGACTTCACGACCGGTAAGCACCTTAAGCAGCAGCTTCTCTGCCCCTTGGGGATATTTGCTGCGAACGACACCAACGCTAATAGTTTTATCGTTGCCAATGGTCTGACGCAGGGCGGCAACCGCATCCATCTTGTTGTCTTCTACCCCGATGATTGCCCTTTTCGCGCCACTAATACGCATGGCAATGCGAATGCCGAGCAGCAGATCGTCACTGCGTTCCAACATCAGGCGATGGTCGGTGGTGAGATAGGGCTCACACTCGCAACCGTTAACGACAAGGGTATCGACGGTATATTCGGCAGGGATCTTCAGTTTAACGTGGCTGGGAAATCCGGCACCGCCAAGGCCGACCATACCGCTCTGTTGTATTTGCCAAATTAACTCCTCAGGCGTTGCCTGTTGCCAGTCAAGATCACCTTCGTACATTACCTGTTGGCTGGCGGCAAGATGGGATCGGATAATGATCGCCTCAGTTTTGGGGCCGCGTGCCGAGGGGGTGAGCTCAACCCCCTCAACAATACCGGTGACCGGTGCGTGCATCGGTACCGACATAAAACCATCCGCTGCGGCGATCGGCTCACCACGCACCAGCTCCTGCCCCTTATGTACCAGCGCCTTTGCCGCGGCACCGAAGTGTTGTGACAGGGGGACGACAATGCGTGGCGAGAAGGGCATACGGCGAATCGGCAGGGCTGCCGTCGTGGCCTTCTCCTCTGGCGGATGGACGCCGTGGGAGAAGGTTCTATGCCAGAGGGAAGTGAACATCGGCAGCTTTGGTTATCTTAGGAATCATTTTTTTCATCGCCCCCTACTGGTATTTGGCAGCTCGGGCAACGAGCTTTTCGAGATTGGGCTCGGTAGGATTTCCGGGGGTGCCGGGGTGAATAACACCGGCGGTGCACTTCTCCGCCGCTTTGACGATATCGACAAAGGGGCCACCTCGCGGATCAACGACTATCGCCTTTTTGTCACCATTGTAGGCGAAGATTTTCGGGTTAATTTCGACACACTCATCACAGGCAGTACACTCCGGCGTCTCAATCCAGACCGCCTCAAAGTCAGCGGCACTGTTTATACCGACGCTGCTGGTGGCGGTTGTCGGCGAGGCGTTTAAGTGTGACGCTGTGGCGCTACCGCTCCATTGCATTAGGTTGCGGGTGATGGTTTGTGCCATCTCCTGACGCGTCTGTTCAATCACCGCATTCACGTCAACCCGTTGGGCCATACCCGTCAACCCTTTGAGCTGTCGCCAGAAATCACGACGTTCCATGGTTGAGTTGACCATTTCGGCGCTCACCAGTGCGCGAATCAGATGGTTCTTTTTATCAACCGCCCAGATATAGGGGAATTGTCCCGCCTGTGTAGCTGCGTCAAGCTCGATAAACTCAGCCAGCGGTATCATCTGACCGCTCTCCCAGGTATCGGGAGCTGCCTTGCGAAACTGTTTACGAAAACGCCCTTCGCTCATCGCAAAGTCAGCAAAGGTAAAAGGGAGCGACATCCGTTGCTCATCACCGTGGTCATCAAGGTAGTGCAGATCGTAAGTCGGCCAGTCGCTGTCGATGGCGGGGTTGCCTGCCAGTGAGCAACAGTCGGCAAAGGTGGTACCGAGATCGGGGTTATAGGTAAATAACGGATAGCCACGTGCCTCGACAGCGAGTTTACTCTGACGGTAGGAGGCGTCATCGGCAACACCGTGTTCGGGCTGACAGACGGCGTAGATGTTAAAGAGTGCCGGACGGCGGCTGTTTAGACCATCGACATAACCCTCAATGAGGTGGGTGACATTGGAGATCGCACCCTGTAGTACATAGGTAGAGCGGTGTGCCATGGCAATGACGCTCATCTCCTTGCGGATCTCCTTCTTGCCGCTGCTGCGTTTGCCGTAGGGGGTCATATCGGCAATTTGTGCAATGTAGGAGGAGGTACACGCCTGACCACCGGTATTGGAGTAGACCTGGGTATCGAGCACCATGACCTTCACCGGCATTCCCGACATCATTAGACGCGAGAGGTTCTGGAAGCCAATATCGTACATAGCACCATCACCGCCCACTGAAACCACGGGGGGGCAGAGACGAAACTCCTCTTCGCTAAACTGCTCCCAGTTGAAGTGGGTAAAGAACTCGGCGTGAATATCGGCACTGTATTGACCGCTAATCTCCAGCTCTGCCTGACGTATCGTTTTGAAACCCTCCGCCATTTTCGCCATGTGTCCTTCAAAGAGCCCCATCGCCATGGAGGGGGAGTCCTGAAAGAGATTGCTTGACCAGGGGAAGGGGTAGGGGGCGAAGGGGAAGGTTGAACCCCATACCGAGGTACAGCCGGTCGCATTGACAATACCCATCGCAGAGCGGCCGTTATTGCTGGTGCCGCTGCTATATTGCCACTTCAGGTAACGCAGCTGCTCAAGGAGTTGATTGACCCGTTGCAACCATTCGCTATCAATCGGATCGGCATCAGGATTGTTGGCATCCAGTCCGGCGGTGAGACGTGACAGGGTGAGATCCCGATCTTTATGTGCGGCAATAATGGCGTTAATGCTGTCGGCGCTACCAAGCGATTGAGATGAGTCTGGTTGACGGTCCTTTTCGCACGCTGCAGGGGGGCTGGCAGTTTCAGCCGCTCAGCCCTGAGGCGAGTAAAATTATTTTACAGCTGGAGTTTGAGTTCTCCAGCAGGGTCGTGGCAATGACCATGGGAGTGGTATTTAACCAAATCACCAACTCACTGGTGGATGCCTTTGTTAAACATGCTAATAAGGTGTATGGAAAAAATGGCTGAAGCACAAATCCCGATGCTGGTTGAGGTTGCCTATGCCACACCGGTCGAGCAGAAGATCTTTAAGGTCAATCTGCCGCAGGGCAGCACCGTGCAGGAGGCAATTAACCTCTCGGGCGTACTTGAACAGTTCCCCGAGATTGATACAGATAACCTCGCGCTAGGCATCTTCAGTAAAGCATGCAAAGCCGATACGGTACTACGCGAACGCGATCGGGTAGAGATCTACCGCCCGCTCATTGCCGACCCCAAGGCGATACGCAAACAGCGTGCTGCTGAGGGAAAACGCATGGGCAAAGGTGGAGGTGAAGTCACTGAG
>JADGBN010000054.1 GCA_015231435.1 Gammaproteobacteria bacterium | reverse complement strand
TCATTCCGTTGTGATTGGTGCGATTTCATCACATGAAGCGGGCAGAGGTGGTGAAGAGGGTGAACGCACCTACCTTTCGGCATAGTTTTGCCACGCATTTGTTGCGGCGCGGCACAGATATTCGCGCGATTATGATCCCCTTGCTTTGTTAATTGAACTTCGTCTTAAACAGAGATTGCATCGGGTGTTAAATGTCCGTTAAATTTAATCGTGGTATGGCTCACGCGCTGCGGCGACACAGCGCAATAGCTCATAACTGTAGCGCTCCTCCAGCGCTTCAAAGATCGGCTTGAGACGTTTTTCGCCATCATAGAGCTCCATTGTTTGATGGATCTTATTGAGCTCTGCGTCACTCAGGCCGGTGACCGCTTGTACTTCAAGGATTCCCTCGCTAATTCCTCGGCAGAGGTGGCTATAGATGGTGGCATCCTTCATCTGGCGTTGTCGGGCGATATTGGCCACAGGGTTGCCATCCTGAAACATGCGGATACTGACCTCTGCGGTATCACTGCCTGCTTCTGGTCGGCTGTTCGGGTCTGATAAGTGTGCAGGCAGGCCTCGAATGCTTTCGGCGTGGCTGGTGAGAAGTTCGAGAAAGAGGCCGCCATAGCGGTTTAGTTTCGTCTCACCGATACCGCTAATGGTTGATAGCTGTTGCAGAGTCGTTGGGTGGCGCTGGACCATCTCCATTAACGTGGCATCATGAAAAATGGTAAAGGCGGGGATTCCTTGGCGTTCGGCAAGTGATTTTCGTAGCTCTCTTAATGCCTCCCAGAGGGGGCGTTGCAGCGCCGTTAAACTTTGACTGCGACGGTTCTGTTTCGCGCTGGGGGTTGCGCCGCGACGCTGTGCTGTCAGCTGGCGCAGGGTGAGGGTGGTTTCACCGCGCAGCAGGGGTCTGCTCGCTTCGGTGAGACAGAGACCACCATGCCCCTCGATATCGACCACCAGCAGACCGTGGGCAATGAGTTGGCGAAAGAGGTTTCGCCACTCGTTTTGCCCGAGCTCTTTGCCAATGCCGTAGGTGGAGAGTTGTTGATGGTTTTTCCGTAAAATGTGTGCGTTACTGCTGCCCAGCAGAATATCGATAAGGTGGTGTACACCATAACGCTGGCCGCTACGATAGACGCAGGAGAGCGCTTTGCGCGCAGCTACCGTGGCATCCCAACTTTGTGGCGGTTCAAGACAGTTATCGCAGTTGCCGCAGGGCTCTGGCAGTGGATCGTCAAAATAGCGCAACAAGATCTGTCGGCGACACTGAATCGCCTCGCAAAGGCCGAGCATCGCATCGAGTTTATGCTGCTCTACCCGTTTGTGCTGCTCATTTGCCGTGGATTGGGACTGCATCTGCCGTAGGGTGATCACATCGCGCAGGCCGTAGCTCATCCAGGCATCACTTGGGGCACCATCACGCCCAGCGCGACCGGTCTCTTGATAGTAGGATTCAACACTTTTGGGAAGGTTAAGGTGGGCGACAAAGCGGACATCGGGTTTATCAATGCCCATGCCAAAGGCGATGGTTGCGACAATAATAATGCCCTCTTCGCGCAAAAAGCGTTGTTGATTGCGTAGGCGTTCTGCAGCGGGAAGGGCGGCGTGGTAGGGGAGTGCGGTTAACCCCTTCTGGCTCAGCCAAGCGGCAACCTCCTCTACCCGTTTACGCGACAGGCAGTAGACAATGCCAGCGTTATGACGATGCTCATGGAGAATAAAGTAGAGCAGCTGCTCTTTGCTGTCGCCTTGACTCTCCATTATCCGGTAACGAATATTAGGACGGTCAAAGCTGCTAATAAACTGCTTGGCGTCGTTAAGTGCAAGTTTGTTTATAATTTCACGGCGCGTCGGGGTGTCGGCGGTTGCCGTTAGGGCAACCCGGGGTACCTCTGGAAACTGCTGATGTAACAGGGAGAGTTGGAGATATTCAGGGCGAAAGTCGTGTCCCCACTGTGAGACGCAATGCGCCTCATCAATGGCAAAAAGTGCCAGCTTAATGCGTTTAAGCAGGTTAAGCATGGCGGGGTGGGCAAGACGTTCGGGGGCGATATAGAGGAGATCTAACGCCCCTTGCTGCAGCGCCTGTTCAATCTCATAAACCTCTCGGCTGTTTAGGGTGGAGTTGAGATAGGCGGCGGCGATGCCGTTCTGTCGCAGGGCATCGACCTGATCCTGCATGAGGGCAATGAGTGGGGAGATTACCACGCCGACACCATCGCGTAACAGTGACGGGAGTTGATAACAGAGCGATTTCCCCCCGCCGGTAGGCATTAACACCAGGGCATCTTCGCCGTTTAATAGGGTTGTAATAACCTCTGCCTGATGGCTGCGAAAGTTGTCGTAACCAAAATGGCGCTGCAACAGTTCGCGAGCCATGGCCAGATCCGGCGCTGGTGGTGACGCTATCATTCTTTGGCGTTGGCGGCGGGCCCGATAGTGTGCAGTAGCGAGTTGATAATCGGGGTGCGCCAGCTATTGTCGTGCAGGCGTGTTGAACTGCTGCGGTTTTCAACAAGATGGGTTAATTCGCTGCGGTTAGCGACCAACATCGGGTCGATACCGAGGCTCTGGCAGTGGCTGGCAAGCGCCGCCGTTAAGGTTTTAACTCTCTGACGTACCGCAGACTCAGGAATTGTCTGGGGTGTTGGCCAGGCTGAGGCCGGCTCATTTTGTGCTTTGGCAATGAGTTCAAGTAGCGCTTCATCAGCATGGTGTAGGTGGCGGCGGTTGTTGTCGATAATCTGTGCAATCGCGGCCGCCTCCTGCGGCTGTTCTGCTGCCAGTTGCAGCAGGCGATCATCGCTAATGAGATGGCGTCGGGGAATATCGAGGCGGCGTGCTTCGCTGTCACGCCAGATGGCGAGCTGACGCAAGACCGCCAGTGCCGCCGGGGTGAGTTGTTGCGCCCCTTTTATCTTAAGAAAGAGATGCGAGGTATCGGGTTGATGGTTATAGCTAAGATCATCAAGACGGCTTAACTCCTGTTGCAGTTTGTCGCCATGGCCGCGCTGCTTAACCTCTTCTTCTAGCTTTTGTCGCAGTGCAGGGAGGTAGCGAATATCGTCCAGTGCATAGTCAACCTGCTTTACCGAGAGGGGGCGGTGGAGCCAGTCGGTACGGGTTTCGGTTTTTGCAAGATGAACATCCAGCAGTTCAGCCAGCAGGTTTGCCAGAGAGAGGGTGGCGCTGCGTCCGGTAAAGCCGGCAGCTAAACGGGTATCGAAGATATTGCGCGGTGTCGCCGCTGTGGCACGTTCGATAATCGTCAGATCTTGGGGAGCATCGTGCAGGATTTTGCAAATACGGGGGTTATTGAGCAGTACCGCAAGGGGCGTTAGATCGGTGAGTGCAACGGCATCAATCAGGTAACTCTCCTCTGCCGACCAACCGAGCTGAATAATGCCAAGCACCGGATAGTAGGTGCGCTCCCAAAAAAATTCGGTATCAAGCGCCAGTACCGTCTGCTGACTGGCGTTGTCAATAAGCTGACGCAATGCCTCGGGGGTGGCGACAATGGGTAGGGCTGTGGTGTGAGGCAATGGTTACGCCTCTTTCTGCTGCGGGTCGTTTAACATCGCATCGTCGCTGGCGGCCAGCGGATCGACAGCTTGCCCCGGAATTTTATGATTCTCCATTGCCCACTCGCCGAGATCGATGAGTTGGCAGCGGCGGCTACAGAAGGGGCGAAACAGGGAGTCAGGTTGCCAGGGAACCGTTGTTCCACAGTTTGGGCAGTTAACCTTAAGTGTCATAACATACAGATGGCAAGACGAAAACTCGTAGGCTGGGCGTGGGAGATTGGGCCCTCCCCCTTAATACCAATAAAACGGATGGTAAAGCGGTGGCGACTGCCGCTCACCTCGGGAAAGTAATCGATATGTTGCGGCAGAAAGACACGAATAAGCTGATAGGGGCGATCTGACTCAAGGCTCTGTTGATATTGGCCATTATCGGCACGGCATGGGGTTATTTCGCTGCTGTTACGAATCAGTTTTAGCAGCAGTTCGACCGCTTGGTTAATCGGCTCAAGCTCTTTAAGCCAGGCCCCCTGATCGCGGTGACGGATCTCTAAAGGGTGTTGCAGCCAGAGGTGGTAGGAGGGGAGGTCAAACTCACAGGTGCCACCGGGAATTGAGCTGCGCTGGCGAATCGAGGTGAGAAAGGGGTTGTCGCGCAGTGACTGGCCAATCTGTCCGGTCATTGCGTGGAGGTTGTTAGTGATATGGCGCAGTGCCTTAAGTACAGTACTAAGGCGGCTGGTGTCGACATGAGGGTTTTCAATGAGTGCGGCAAAACTGTTATTAGCACGCTCAACCTCTTTAATAATCTCGGTTTTTAGATCTGCCCGAGAGAAAAGATTAAGCACATCAAAAAGGGTGGTAATCATCATGCGACTATCCCAAGGGGAGCTGCCTTGATGAAAATGGAGCATTTGACGAAAGAGATGTTCAAGCCGCAGCAACACACGCACCCGCTCATTCAACGGATGTTCATAAAGTGTCCAGATATCGTTGTCACTCATCGTTAACATTAAGCTTGCAGGTTGGGGGCGGCGGGTAAACAACTATAACATATTGTCGTGCAGAGGTGCGGTGTCGCTGTAACGCCGCTGCCTTGCGCAGCGGCGTTATCTCCGTCATTCTTAAAAATAGTGGGCCGTTAGCTGCTGTCGTTAGATAAGCTGTAAGCCAAGCACGCCTTCCATCTTCTCGGCAGTTTCTGATTTACCGGTACGGCTGTCACCGACCAGCGCGACGGTTATGCTAACTTCCTCAACTTTACCACCACTGCGTTCCCGTTTTTTAATGGCAGTCTTTTTAATTAGCTCGATTAGATCCTCAGCCAAACGCACCGGACCCTCTTGTTCAACCGCTTCGGTGTTGGCATAGCCGCAGCGAATCACATCCTCGTCGCTATTGTCAATAAAGACGCCGGCCATTAGTTGGCTATGGGCGATACCAATGCTCAGCTCATGACGTTCGCAGAGAATATGGGCATCGCAGATGAAGAGTTGTTCAGTCTCGCTAAAGCGGTTATAGAGATCGGTGTGAATGACTTTGCCGCTGTTGCTCTTTAGCAGGGGGAAGGGGTTGGCCCAGTAGCTGCTCTCTTTCTTTCCACGGTGGGAGTGGGTACTGCCGGAGGCAACCCGTTCACCGAGACGGAAATGTTCAATCGCCTCATTAACGCTAATGGCGGTATTAATGGTGGGCTGGCCATTTTCAATGAGGATAAAGTTATTCATGTAGAGGAGAATGTCGAGTTGATCGCCGCGCAGTACCTCCTCATCAATCGTCACCGGAACCACCTGACGTGCGTTCGTGCCGGTTTCGCTGTTATAACCTACTTCACGGCCCCGCATCTGGAGTTTTGCCTGTTCGCTAAAGCCATCAAGGCAGGCAAAAGCGCCGGTTTCGGTGCCGTAGAAGATGGGTCGGTGGACGCCATCAGCGCCCTGTACCAGTTCGATGCGCCCCATGTCGTCGGCTTTCACATACATATCGGCAATGAGGGCATTACCCTGCTGATCAAAATTAACCACATAACGGGTACAGCCGCAATGCAGGGGCATCGCGTTGGCACGAATCGCGAGGACGTTATGCAGGGTAAGAATCGGTTTTTTGCAGTAGCCGAAATATTTCAGTTCATCAATATTGGGAACAAGACCGATAAGCACCTTGTTTTTGTCATCCCAATAGTAGCCAAGACGGTCGAGGGAGGGGGCTACCGGATCGCCGAAGAGGAAAATACCATCAGGACGACGCCCATCACGAATTTTCACGACATCGGCGAAGGGGAAGATATTTAACAGCCCGGGTTCCATCTCGATACAGCCGCGTGATTTGTGAATATAGGCGACGATGAGTGAGGTGCCGACCTGGAGGGGAACCGAGACCCACTCTTCACTGTTAAAAGTGTCGGGATTAAACGGGTTGTTGGTTAATTCGTAAAAGGGGTGGGCGCGTTTATTGGAGGGCGTCTCATAATCCACTCCGGTCTGAATATCGGCAGCAATGGTGAGCGGTACGGCGGCAAGCGGAAAGTAGTCGTTGGGCAGATTAAGGTAATGCCCCGAGATCTCTCCGGCTGCCACGTTAGGTGAGGCATCAAGGCCAACGGTACGGCGAACCCCTTGTTCCATAAATACGCGGCGCAAAATCGCCCGCCGCCCATCGACGATAAGATCAGAGAGATTTTGAGCTTTTGCGGTCACTTTATCTTTTACTGTGTCGGGCGTCTCATCACCGGTAACGACATCATTTTGCAGACGAATCAGGCGGGCGTAGCCGCTACCGCGAAAGTGGTGGAACATGCCGTCAATAAAGCGGACAAGGGCGCGGTGACGCTCAGGGACATCGCGTAGCGAGGCGTGGTTTGACTCCAGTACTTCAAGAAAATCACGGGCGGTTATCGAGCGGATAAAGGTGATTTTGCGTTGCGCTTCACCCTGACGCCGTTCATCATGGCCACAAAGATCTTTAATAAAGGCGTCTTTATAGATTTCCAGATAGCGGGTAAAAGCATGGCTTTTCAAAAGTTGGCTAGGGGAGTTGCAGCCGTCACGAATTTCAAGAATTTTTTCCATGGTAACCCTGTGAGTAAAGTAGTCTATGGGTAGAGGTGTATCAGGAAGGATGATAAAAGAGGGCCGATTTTATCATAGTGTCCCAAGTATTTATGGTATCAACAAAAAAAATTTTTATGGGAAGAGCGCATTCCACCAGCGCTTGCGACTGCCAGTGATCGGCATGACAGGTTCAAGTTTGATCGGAAGGGCATGGGAGAGCGTCCAGCCGGGCAGCGGTGGTGGATGCGATCCTGAGCCGCAGGCAGAGCCAAGGTGGTGGGGATCGTAAATTTTGACAAAGGTGGGGGTGCTACGGCTATCGGTATAGACAATGCCGCAATAGGACTCCTGATGTTCACGGTGTAGGAGTTCGTTAATGTTTTGCATAAAGCGGGTCAGCTCGGTCAAGTTGGCGGGTTGTTGCGGCACTGCTTCACCAATGGCGTAAATATACCAACGGGTAAGATCGCTTGCGTCTGCCTCCTGATGGATAATCGTCTGACACAGGGCGTCAAACTCATCCCAGCGCAACAGGCCGCCAAGATAACCGTGAAACTGGGTGGTGAAGGTAGATGCAGTCGCAGCAGGGATCGGATTCACTATTTTGCCCTCTGTTTTTGGTTAAAAAGGGTATTTTAACTGATAGAACAGGAGAAACCTTTGAGTTTTTTGTCGATCTAAGGCAATATGCGCCACCGAATTTTTCGGAGGTCTTTGTAAGACTGGGCTGATTGAGAGAACACTATGGCGAAAGAAGAAGGTATCGAAATGGAAGGCACTGTCGTTGAGACACTGCCCAATACGACATTTCGTGTCGAGTTAGAGAATGGGCATGTGGTCACTGCTCATATCTCAGGCAAGATGCGTAAGCACTACATCCGCATTCTCACTGGTGACAAAGTGACGGTGCAGATGACCCCCTATGATTTAACCAAGGGCCGAATCACCTACCGCGCCCGTTAACCCTCTGCGAAGATGTTGGCTGCGCTCTTCGCAGCGCTTCTGCTCCACCCCGAACATCCACAGATCCCTCATAACCGCATCGGCCACCATGGGCGAAGATGCGGTTAATGAAGATTCATTATTGCGCTTGTGGGGAGAGTGTGGCTCTGTTGTCGCCATGTTGCAGTGGCTGACAATCGAGTTGCAGTTGATCATCGGCCACACTGACAGAGACATCTCCACCCTGTTCGAGGACGCCAAATAGCAGCTCCTCTGCTAGGGGACGCTTAATCTTCTCCTGAATCAGCCGGGCCATTGGACGGGCGCCCATGGTGAGATCAAAGCCATGTAACGCCAGCCAGCTGCGGGCAGCGCTATCAACATCGAGATTAACCATTTTGCTCATGAGTTGATTTTCCAGCTCAAGAATAAATTTATCGACGACGCGGCTGATACTTTCACTGTCAAGCGGTTTGAAGTGGATAATGCTGTCAAGGCGATTACGAAACTCGGGGGTAAAGTGTTTGTTAACCGCTTCGCTGCTATCACCATGGAGATCGTGCCGAGTAAAGCCTATCGACTGTTTAGCTAACTGTTCGGCGCCAAGGTTGGTGGTCATGACGATAATGACATTATGAAAATCAGTTTTACGCCCGTTATTGTCGGTTAGGGTGCCATGATCCATCACCTGCAGTAGCAGGTTGTAGACCTCTGGGTGCGCTTTTTCGATCTCATCCAGCAGCAGTACCGCATGGGGGGTTTTGTTAACCGCTTCGGTGAGCAGACCGCCCTGGTCAAAACCAATGTATCCGGGGGGCGCACCGATTAGCCGTGACACCGTATGGCGCTCCATATACTCCGACATATCAAAACGAATCAGTTCAATACCTAGAATCTTCGAGAGCTGACGGGTCACTTCGGTTTTACCGACTCCCGTAGGGCCGGCAAAGATAAAGGAGCCAATCGGGCGCTGCTCTGCAGCGAGTCCAGAGCGGGAGAGCTTAATCGCTGTCGACAGCTTCTCTATCGCCTCATCCTGTCCGTAGATCATCAGTTTGATATCGCGTTCAAGGTTACGCAGATTCTCCTTATCCGATGTCGATACCCGCTTCGGCGGGATTTGCGCCATTTTGGCGACAATTAGCCCAATCGCATCGGTATCGATAATTAGCAGACGATCATTCTCAAGTTTAATCTGCTCACAGGCTCCCGCCTCGTCAATAATATCAATCGCCTTATCCGGCATGTGGCGGTCGTGAATATGGCGATCCGCCAACTCTGCTGCCTCACGAATCGCGGCATCACTGTAGCTGACGTGGTGATGGTTTTCAAAGCGCGCCTTAAGTCCATGGAGAATTTGAATGGTTTCAGCGACGCTGGGTTCGTTAATATCCACCTTCTGAAAGCGGCGGGTGAGGGCGTGATCCTTCTCAAAGATGCCACGATACTCTTTGTAGGTGGTCGAACCGATGCAACGCAACTCTCCGGATGCCAACATCGGTTTGATGAGATTCGAGGCGTCCATACTCCCGCCGGAGGTTGATCCTGCGCCAATAATGGTATGAATTTCATCGATAAAAAGAATGGAGTCTGGATCTTTTTTAAGCTCTGAAAGAACCCCTTTAAGACGCTTTTCAAAGTCACCTCGATACTTGGTGCCAGCCAGCAGGGTGCCGAGATCTAGGGCATAGATAGTGGCATTGGCAAGGACTTCAGGCGCCTCTTTATCAACGATTTTCTTTGCCAGTCCTTCGGCAAGCGCCGTTTTGCCAACCCCCGCCTCACCGACCAGCAGCGGGTTGTTTTTGCGCCGTCGGCAGAGGATCTGAATGGTCCGTTCAATTTCGCGGCTGCGGCCAATTAGCGGATCAATCTTGCCAGCAGCAGCGAGTTCATTGAGGTTGCTGGTGTAGAGTGCAAGGGGGGACTCAACCTCTTTATTGCCACCCTTATCAGTAACCCGTTCAGGTTCCGGCGTGGTTTCGCCGCTGGCGAGATAACTGACCACATCGTAGCGGGTAATATCCTGGCGCTGCAGCAGATAGGTTGCATGCGCCTCCTTTTCGTTAAACAGGGCAACCAGTACATTGGCACAGGTCGTCTCCGCCTGATCTGAAGATTGCACCTGAATGACCGCCCTTTGCAGTACCCGTTGAAACCCTAGTGTTGGCATCGGGTCCTGAATTTTCTCCTCCTTCAGCGGCGTGAGCGTCTGGTGAAGATAGTCGACCAGATCGGCTTTTAACTGTTTGCTGTCGCCGCCAATCGCATTAAGAATTAGGTGGATAGAGGGGCTGTCGGCCAGGGAGAGCAGTAGGTGTTCTACCGAAACATACTCATGGCGCTGTTCCCGCGCATAATAGAAGGCGCGATTAATCGTGATTTCCAACTCTTTACTGAGCATAAGAGAACCTCTTAGTTGCTTTCCATGGTACAGCGCAGGGGGTGCTGGTGCGACTGCGCATATTCGTTAACCTGCATCACTTTGGTTTGGGCGACATCACGACTGAAGATACCACAGACGCCACTCCCCTCAGTATGAACAGCGAGCATCACCTGCGTAGCACGGTGGCGCTCCATATGAAAGAAATGTTCCAGTACCTCAACGACAAACTCCATAGGGGTGTAGTCGTCGTTAAGCAGCAGAACTTTATACATCGGGGGTCGTTTAAGTTGCGACTGCCCCTTGGCAATGGCAACGGCGCCCTCTGGTTCATCATCATCTTGCGGTTTGTTGTCGCTCATTCAGGATCTTTTGTTTGCGGTTAGTGGAAATTAGTGATGAGTAGGGTACTATTCGCGGCCTGTCGGTGCCAGTCAACCCTAATGACTTTACCCGATTATACACACCTACAGAGTATTGGCATGACAACCCTGATTTTCAATAAGCCCTACGGCGTTCTTTCACAGTTTAGCGACAAGAGCGATAAACCGCGTCCTACGCTTGCCGATTATATTGATATACCAGCAGTTTATCCTGCGGGTCGTCTCGATTATGACAGCGAAGGTTTGCTGATTCTGACAAGTCAGGGAAAATTACAGGCGCAAATTAGTTCGCCACGTTATAAATGGCCAAAACAGTACTGGATACAAGTCGAGGGGATAATGGATGCGGCAGCAGTGACTGCTCTGGCGACGGGGGTTGAGTTAAAGGATGGGGTCACGCTGCCAACCGAAGTGGCTACTATCGCGTCTCCAGCCTTATGGCCACGTCAACCACCAATACGTTATCGCGCTGCGATTCCTACCAGTTGGTGTCAACTCACTCTGCGCGAGGGGCGAAATCGTCAGGCACGACGGATGACAGCGGCGGTCGGCTTTCCTACGTTACGTCTGGTGCGCGTCGCCATGGGTCCTATTGCCCTTAACCTAATGCAGCCATCACTTGCTCCCGGTGCGTGGCAAGAGATAGATGAAGCCCCCCTCTGGAGATACCGTGAGTGCTAGTTCGAAGCGGGTGACAGTCGGTTTGTCGGGGGGTGTTGACTCCTCCGTGGCCGCCTATCTTCTGATGCAACAGGGCTACGCTGTTGATGCGCTCTTTATGAAAAACTGGGAAGAAGATGACGCAGCAGGATATTGCGCTGCCGAGGTGGATTATAGCGATGCGATTGCGGTGGCGGAAAAGTTGGGGATTATCCTGCAGGGGCGCAACTTCTCCAGTGAGTACTGGGAACGGGTCTTTGAAAACTTTTTAAGTGAGTATGGTGCCGGACGCACCCCTAATCCGGATATTCTCTGTAACCGTGAGATAAAGTTCCGCGCCTTTCTCGATTATGCCCTAGAGGCTGGGGCAGACTACATTGCCACTGGGCACTATGCCCGCATTCGCGAACAACAGGGTCTCTATTCACTCTTGCGCGGCGTCGATAACAATAAAGATCAGAGTTACTTTCTCTATACCCTCAATCAGCAGCAGCTGGCGAACTCGCTTTTCCCCCTCGGTGAGTTGGAAAAGGGGAGAGTGCGGCAGATCGCACGGGAGTTACAACTGGCTACCCATGACAAAAAAGATAGTACCGGCATCTGTTTTATTGGTGAACGTCGTTTTCGTGACTTTTTGCAACGCTATCTCCCTGCCCAACCGGGTGTGATGGTAACGGTTGCAGGTGAGGAGATCGGTACCCATCAGGGACTGATGTACTACACCCTCGGGCAACGTCAGGGGTTGGGGATAGGTGGTGTAGCGGGATATCCTGAAGCGCCGTGGTATGTGGTGGCAAAAGATTTGTCAGCTAATCGCCTAATGGTTGCGCAGGGGCATGATCATCCGCTGCTCTATGCCGACACCCTTAGCGCTTCGCAGCTGCACTGGATTGCTGGAGCGCCACCGCAGGATCAGCAGGGGTTAACTGCCCGTATTCGTTATCGTCAAACGGATCAGGCATGTACTATTAAGAGCGGCGCAGAGGCAACTTTACAGGTTCAGTTTGCGGCGCCACAATGGGCGATCACACCGGGGCAATCCGTGGTTTTTTATCAACAAGAGGTCTGTTTGGGTGGAGGCATTATTAACTAATGGCGGCACATAGCGAAGCAGAACGGGTCTATGCGTTAGCTGCACTGCTCGAGGCGATGACTCTGGTCGAGCGGGTGGCCACCACCGGCTTAATTGAAGTGGGGCAACTAAAGACGCTTGTGGGTGGTCTCTTTATCACCAATCCCGAAGAGACGATGATGGTTTATGGTCCACCACTGCAGCTGCAGTTAGGTTATCGTACCCTCGTTAATCAATTGGGTGACACCACGAAAAAGAGCCTTTCCTTAACCCGTTATACGCTGCAGCTGCTGCAGCTGGAGCGCAAACTGGCGCGACAGCCAGCGCATTTAACAACCATTAGCAGTGAGCTTGCCAAAGTTGCGCGTCAGGTCGATCATTTTAGTTTGACACATACGGCGGTGTTGGCCCGTCTTGATGAGATCTACCGGCAGACCCTAAGTACCATGAGACCACGCATTATGGTGCAGGGGCGCAACGACTATCTTAAACGTGAAGAGAATGTGACGCGGGTGCGTGCCCTCCTGTTGGCCGCCATCCGCGCAGCCGTGCTCTGGCGACAGTGTGGCGGCAGTCGTTGGCATCTGCTGCTACGGCGACAGAAGATAGTGGATGAGGCGGAAAAGGCGATCAAAAATTTTACAGCTTCTCTATAATAGGCTATGGCAAAAAAAAGCAAAACAGTAAAAGGGGCGGGTTCCAGCACCATTATCAATAACCGCAAAGCGGGCTTCGACTATTTTATCGAAGATCGTTTTGAAGCGGGTGTTGTGCTTGAAGGGTGGGAGGTAAAGAGCCTGCGCGCCGGTAAAGTACAGTTGGTCGATAGCTACGTCATTGTTAAAAATCGCGAGGCGTTTATGCTGGGAACCTTGATAACCCCGCTGTCAACCGCCTCAACCCATATTCATCCAGATAGTACGCGAACTCGCAAGTTGCTGCTTAACCGTGGCGAGTTGAACCAGTTAATTGGTGCCGTAGAACGCAAAGGTTATACGCTGATCGCGTTGTCACTCTACTGGAAACAGGGTCGGGTTAAAGCCGAAATTGGTTTAGCCAAGGGCAAGCAGAGCCACGATAAGCGCGAAAACGAAAAAGATCGAGATTGGCAGCGGGAAAAACAGCGGATTATGAAGAAGGGTTAATCGTTCCCGGTAAGGGGATGGGAACGATCAAATTCAGTGTTTACGGTGCTTTCACGGTTCCCGATGGGGGCTCTCTAAAGAGAGAGTGAGCATTGGGAATGCTCATCTCACTCGACTTGATTGATCTGGCTGGTCAGACACAAAACATGAATCTTGCCAAATTTTGCCAAACCGACTAATCTTGAGCCATGAGCACAATGAACATTTCCCTACCCGACACGCTCAAGTCCTTCGTGGATGAACAGGTCAATCAAGGCAGCTACGGCACCAGCAGCGAATACGTGCGCGAGCTGATCCGCAAGGATCAGGATCGCTTGCACCTGCGCGGTCTCCTGCTTGCGGGCGCGGCGTCCGCACTTGCAGCCCCAGCCGATCCGGCCTATTTTGAAGGGCTGCGTGATCGGGTGCGCAAGGCAGCCAACGACGGCGCTCGCGGGTGCCGGCCAAGCCGGTCGTTCCGCGTGAGCTGGCCAACCGGGACATTGATGATGCGATTACCTACTACCTCAGTGAAAACGCTGAACAAGCGGCGCTCGGCTTCGTTGATGCCTTGGAGCAGGCGTATGCGCACATCAGTCGCCATCCGGCTACTGGATCGCCACGCTACGCCCACGAATTGAACTTGCCCAGCCTGCGTTTCTGGCCTCTGGCACGCTATCCCTACCTCGTTTTTTACGTCGAGCGTCCAGAGCACATTGATGTCTGGCGCGTGCTGCATGGCCAACGAGACATCCCGGCGTGGATGCAGGAACCCGAAACCCTCTGAGTTTCGCCCCAGGCGAAAGGGGTCCTTCCTGGCGAGATTCCAATACGGGAGGCGACTGCGCGGCATTGCGCTACCGTTAGAGTGCAAACCGAGGTTTGCAGGGTTTGCAGTTTGCACCCCGGCAAGGGTGGGAGTTGAATTCACACCCTTTGAGCCAAAAACGGCCATCGAGAAAATTGACCGAAAAAAAGGGGGGCTGTTCAATTGACACCCATTGCGCAGTTACCCGTCAGGCAATGCGGTAGACCCGCTCGCCACCGGCGGCCTTGGTGGACGCCACATTGAGCCCGAGCTTCCTTCTCACCATCCCGGACAACGCGCCCCGAATCGTGTGCGGTTGCCAGCCAGTGCAGCACATCAACTGGAAGATTGTCGCGCCGTCCGGATTCTGCAAGGCGGCCACCACTTTCGCCAGCTTGGTGCCGGGGCGACAGGGCCGAACCCTATTGCGCGCCGGAGTGTCGTCGATTATTGGAGGCGACGGCGGCGGTCGCCGCTGGCCAATGGTGGCGTATCAGGCATCTGTCAGCAGGTGGCCGTCGCCAGCCTCGACGATCCAGCCACGCGTCAACAACCCCTTGAGGGCATTCGCACGCGCACCGCCTTGCAGCGTGGCAGGCACGGCGATCCTGCCTTCGGGGTGCCGGGCAGCGGATCGGATGAAAGTCGACTGGGTTGGCGTGAGTGCTTGCAGGGTGATCATGGTCATTGCCTCACTCATCTTTGCTACCAAAGATTGCCAGCAGGTCGTCGAGCGCGGCGTCCACCCGCCCGAGGTCGCCAACGTGGCCCCAGTTGATTGCATCCGGGTCGTGGCCAAAGTGATCGTCGGCCAGTTGTTGCAGCCGCGCCAGCTTGGCGTGGATAGCCACAGTACGAGCGGGGTAGGCGTCGAGGGCGGTTGGGTTGGTGTTCATCGCGGGCTCCGTGGTTGATTAACGACACCACCATGAACGCGCTGTTTGATCAGTAAGCCAAGACCAAGCGGGCAAAAAGTGCGCTCGTCATGTGGTTTTCATAGCCACAAAGCCGCCATCCTGCTAGACTTAAAACGATTTTAGACGACTATAAAGGTCAACGCTTGAGCGCCAATGCCATGAACACTGAACCGTGGGTTACCGCCGAACAAGTTGCCCAGCACTTGGGCGTGGTGAAAGACACCGTCTACCGCTGGCGCGAGCGCAAGGGGCTGCCCGCGCACAAGATCGGACGACTGTGGAAATTCCAGCTCTCTGAGGTCGATGAATGGGTGCGCGCGGGCGGGGCGGATGAAGAACAAGACCGCGTCAATAGGGGAGCCATTTGATATGGATAAACGTCAGCTCAGCGAGCGCGATATTTGCACAAAATTCATCACACCCGCGCTCGAGCAGGCTGGCTGGGACATCGCTACTCAGGTGCGTGAAGAGTTTCCGCTGACCAAGGGCCGGATCATCGTCCGTGGCAAGCTGCACACGCGCGCGCAAAACAAGCGTGCCGACTATGTGTTGTTTCATCGGCCCAATATGCCGATCGCAGTCATAGAGGCCAAGGACAATAAACACTCTCTTGGCGATGGTATGCAACAAGGCCTTGGTTATGCCGAGATGTTGCAAGTGCCATTCGTGTTCAGCAGCAATGGCAACGGATTTTTGTTTCACAACAAGATCGCCAAAGATGGCGTCATCGAGCGCGAATTGGCGCTTCACGAGATCCCCAGCCCCGACACGCTGTGGCAATGGTGGTCAGAACACCTCGGCCTAAACACCGCACAGAGCGAGTTGGTTTCTCAGGATTACTACAGCGACGGCAGCAATAAAACGCCACGCTACTACCAATTGCTCGCCATCAACAAAACCATCGAAGCCATTGCCAAGGGGCAGAATCGCATCCTGTTGGTCATGGCCACTGGCACTGGCAAAACCTACACCGCATTCCAGATCATTTGGCGATTGTGGAAGTCAAAAGCCAAAAAACGCATTCTGTTTCTGGCG
>JADGBN010000053.1 GCA_015231435.1 Gammaproteobacteria bacterium | reverse complement strand
ATACCCAAACTACTTGGAAATGCAGGTAGGCGGCAAAGTCGCGAATCCCCATGAGCATAGATTAACTATGTGATTGGGGTGAGCGACTGAAGCCAACGACCCTGCAGTTTCAAGTAGAAAGGGTATAAAAGCGTGGCTTGCCTCGGTAGGCATCTCTTGCTGACAATGGGATTGAAGTGATGGACGTATGGGATGAGTTTCTACTGATGGTGTATGGGTTGCCACCGGCCGTCGTGGTCGGTGCTGCACTGGTCGCAAAAGTGGCGGCCAAGCTTATGGACAAACCCCTCGGATGGGGGAAGGCGTTTGCCATCGGCGTGGTAACGCTTGTTGTCAGCTTTGCCGGGGCGGTTGCATATTGGCTGTTGAAAGGGTGAGCATGTCGATTTATTTGATTATCCTACTTGGCGCTGGTCTCCTTGTTTTGTGGTACACGACCCACTGTTCGCCGAATGCATTCGCACACAGGCGCGTGTACAAGAACGCTTAAGGCGCTTTTGCGGCGCGCCACAGCGCCCGTAGGGGGGCGGGGTGTCCTTCGATGGTTTGGCTGCTATCCTGCGGATTAAGAAAGTGGGGGAGTGACTCAAACTGCATCCACGGGGTTTGCCGCTGTTCAGCGGTCGTGGTCGGGGTGATATCGAGGGTGGCGATTTGGGTGTAGCCTGCCGCTTCAAGCCAGCCAAGTACGGTGGCGACTCGGGGGATTAGGTGAATATTGTGCATTTTGGCGTAACGCCCCGTGCCGATAGGCAAGTCGTCGTGAGCCGACTCGGGCAGTACCAACCCTTCCAATAGCAGTTCGCCACCACTGCGAAGATAGCCATGAAGACGTTGCAGATGCGCTATCGGATCGCGCTGATGGTAGATCACCCCCAGAGAGAGCACGCTGTCAAAGGCACCGATTGCCGTTGGAAGCTGCTCCAACCGTAACGGCAGGAGGAAGTTGTTATGGGGCTTCATAAAGTGGCTAAGGGCATGATACTGCATCACATAGCGTAGCGTGGGATCAATCCCTAGCACCGCCTCGGCTCCCGCCGCCAGCATCTGCCAGCCATAATAGCCATTGCCGCAGCCGACATCGAGCACCCGTCGCCCGGCCATCGCCGCCTCCCCGCGCTGCAGTCCCGCCAGCAGCCGCGCCCACTTCCAGTCGGAGCGCCACTCCGTCTCGATGGCCATGCCAAAAAGATTAAACGGCCCTTTGCGCCACGGATGCAGTTGCAGCAGCTGCTGTCGTAACGCATCAATCTGTTGCGCCGTGAATACGTTTTCCTGACCAATGGTGATGGTGCCCGCTGCATTGCGCCAATCTGTCGTCAGTGGCGGCAGATGGTTTAATAGTGTGATCCATTGCGGCAGATCACCATGTTTTTCGGGATTAAGCGCCTCGCTTATCGCCTGTTGTAAGGGCGTCACCCAGCGGGTTAACCCTGCGGTGGTTAACCAGTGGTAGCAGCGTTGATAGTCAAAGGGGGTCATCGCAACGCCGCCAGGGCAACAAAATTCAGGCTGCGAAACCACGGATAGACCTGACTAAACCCTGCGGCCAGCAGACGCGCTTTGTGACTCTCCACGGTTTCGCTAATCAGTACCCGCTCTAGGGCGCTGCGCTTTTGGCTAATTTCGAGTTCGGAGTAGCCGTTGGCACGCTTAAACTGCTGGTGCAGCTGCTGTATAAAGTGCTCTTCAGTTTCGCTGTCACTGCGAATCTTCTCAATTAGCAGCAAAATACCCTCTGGCCGCAGCGCGGTCGCAATACGTTGTAGTAGCGGTAAACGTTCTGCCGGGGGAATAAATTGCAGGGTGAGGTTGAGGAGCACCAGAGAGGCGTTAGTTAAGGGGGCGTGGCGAATATCGGCACAACAGACTTCAACCGTTGGCAGGGGTGCCGACGCTGCGGTATTAGCAAGATTTTGACGAGCGCGGCTCACCATCTCCGGCGCACTGTCGATAGCGACAAAATGGCTGTTTAATGGCGCCTGTTGACGCAAGACAAAGGTAGATGCGCCCAGCGAGCAGCCTAAATCATAGACGGTAGATTGTGGCTGAATGTAGCGCTCAGCAAAGAGCGGCAAAAGACGCAATACCTCCTCATAACCGGGCACCGAACGGCGCACCATATCGGCAAAAACCGCCGCCACCGTCGCATCAAAACAGAAATCGACAAGGTGGGGACGGGGTTTGGCATAAAGGGCGTCAAACTGCGGAGGCTGACTCATTGCCCCGGCTCCTGCCAAGCACTCTGATGCAGTAGCTGATGCGGACGAAAACCCGCCTTGTAACTCATTTTGGGCGACTCTTTAATCAGATAGCCCAGATAGAGGTGCGGCAGCCCCTGCTGTTTGCACAGGGAAATTAACGTCAGCACTGCGTAGGTGCCAAGACCACGGCGGCTCTGGTCAGGATCAAAAAAGGTATAGACCGCAGAGAGGCCATCCTGCAGCCTGTCAATAATAGTTACCGCGACAAGCACGCCGTCAAGGCGAAACTCAATAAAACGGCTCTCCGCCCAACTACTAAGAAAGAAGCTGGCATACTCGTCATAACTCCCCTGAGCCATATTGCCTTCATCATGGCGACTTTCGATGTAACGACGGTAGAGCTGATACTGCTCCTCACGTACTTCGGCAGGGGTGGTAGTCACGCTAAGGTCACCATTACGCTGCCAGTTGCGCCGCTGGCTGCGACTCGGGGTAAAGCGCCACACCGGCAGCCGGATCGGCAGACAACGGTTACACTGCGGACAGCGCGGCGCATAGACGAGATCCCCGCTGCGGCGAAACCCCATGTAGGAGAGTTCGCTGTAGGTGCGACTGCTCATCGGATATTTGGGATCGGCAATAATGTTAATGGTGCGTTGTGCCGATAGATAGCTGCAGGGGTGGCTTTGCGAAATATAGAATATCAGATCTTCCGGCAGTCGATGACTAGACATCACTTCTCCCGTTAAAGGCGCGCCAGCTACCGCGTAACCGCTCACAATCCGCCACTTGTGAGGGCAAATAGTGCTCAAATGCCGCTCTGCTAATGAGCTCAGCCCCGAGGGAGGCGAGGTGGTCGCTATAGATCTGGCAATCAATTAAACGCACGCCGCGCTGCTGCAACTGTTTGACAAGCGTTACAAAGGCGACCTTCGAGGCATCCGTGCGCCGTGCGAACATCGACTCACCATAAAAGAGGGTTCCCAAAGCGATACCATAAAGACCGCCGACCAACTCCCCCTCTTGCCAGCACTCCACCGAGTGGGCATACCCCAGACGGTGTAACTCGCCATAGGCCGTGATCATCGCTGCGCTAATCCAGGTACCGTTTTCGACCTGCTGCTTTATCTGCCGTGGGGCACCACACTGCCGTATCACCCTGTCAAAATCGTGATCAAAAGTGATCTGAAACTCATTTCGCCGCAAACGCTTTTGCAACGAGCGACTGACGCGTAACTTGTCGGGGAAGAGCACCATGCGCGGATCGGGTGTCCACCACAACAGCGGTGATGTTGCGCTTGACCACGGGAAGATGCCGCGACGGTAGGCTGCTAGCAGACGCGCAGAGGTGAGATCGCCCCCCAGTGCCAGCAGTCCGTCAAAACCGCTCTGGTTATCGGGATCGGCCAGCGCCTGGGTGCTGGGGGGGAAAGCGTCAGGGGGCGTGGCGGGTGAAAGCCACAACGGAGCCTGTTGCTGGCGCAAAGGGATCAGATCCGCTAAGGCTCTATTCGCCCCCCTCAAGAAACTTTTCACAATCCAGCGCCGCCATGCAACCGGAGGCGGCAGAGGTGATCGCCTGCTTGTAGCTGGGATCAGCCACATCACCAGCGGCAAAGACGCCACTTACCGAGGTTGCCGTTGCACCGCCCTGCCGTCCTGAACGGGTGACAATATAGCCCCCCTCAAGCGCCAGCTGATCAACAAAAAGATCCGTATTGGGCTTATGACCAATCGCAATAAAGACGCCGGTCAGCGCTAAGTCACGGCAATCACCGCTGTCGCGATCTTTAATGCGCACGCCGGTGACACCGCTTTTGTCACCTAAAATCTCATCCACTTCACTATTCCAGCAGATGGTCACATTGCCGTTTTTTGCTTTAGCGAGAAGTTGGTCGACTAATATTTTCTCGGCACGAAACTTGTCGCGCCGGTGAATAACGGTCACATGGGCAGCAATATTGGAGAGGTAGATAGCCTCTTCAACAGCGCTATTACCGCCGCCAACCACCGCAACCTGCTGTCCGCGATAGAAAAAGCCGTCACAGGTGGCACAACCGGAGACGCCGCGTCCCTTGAACTTCTCTTCAGAAGGGATACCGAGATAGAGTGCGGAGGCACCGGTGGCAATAATTAGGGCATCGCAGCTATAACTGCCACTGTCACCCTGTAGGGTAAAGGGGCGAGCCGTGAGATTGGCAGCGGCGATCTGGTCAAAAATAACCTTGGTATGAAAACGCTCGGCGTGTTCCAGCATCTGCTGCATCAGTACCGGTCCCTGCAGACCCTCGGCACCCCCGGGCCAGTTATCGATTTCGGTGGTGGTCATTAGCTGTCCGCCCTGCTGCATGCCGGTAATGATTACCGGCTCAAGGTTGGCGCGGGCTGCATAAACTGCGGCCGTGTAACCGGCAGGGCCGGAACCTAAAATAATCAGACGGTAATGTTGTACTTCACTCATTGCAATCGCTCCTTGTGTTCCGTGTGCAGTTTAAGTGTATATGGTACGCAATGGCTGCTCAGGCGTAAACCATCCACCGCCTAGAGAGTTGGCAGTTAGTGTATAATCTTCCTCTTTTTACGCTAACGGTTATCTACATTGAGTCAGGCAGCACCTAATAAACCACCTATCGGGCAAACTTCACCGCAGTTGCAACGGCGCTTGCGCGAAACCGGCCTGATTCTTCTCTCCGCCATTGCCCTCTTCTTTCTGCTTGCGCTACTCACCTTTCATCCGGAAGATCCGAGTTTCTCCAGCAGCGGCAGTGGTCCGGTTAGCAATGTCGGCGGCTATGCCGGCGCCTGGGTGGCGGATATTGCCCTTAATCTTTTTGGTTTAATGGCCTATCTGCTCCCTGCTCTGATAGTCTGGCTTGCCTGGGTACTCTTTCATAAAGCGGATGCAACCACCGATGGGGTTCCCCGTTATATTAAAGTTGGTGGCTTTTTTATCACCCTGTTTAGTGGCAGCGGTTTGGCACATATCCATTTTCATGCCAGCAGCGGTACCCTGCCGGACGCTGCCATGAGTGGCGGCATGTTTGGGCTACTGCTGGCGGAAAAAGGGCTGGTTGCGCTCTTTAGTGCCGTCGGGGCAACGCTCTTTCTGCTGGCGCTGCTGCTGACCGGTATTACCCTGTTGAGTGGCCTCTCTTGGTTGCGGTTGCTTGACAGCGTCGGTGCCTACACCCTGAATTTTGTCGATTGGTGCCAAAAAACAGCGCTGCATCTCTGGCAGACGTCTAACCAGTGGTGGCAGGCGAAGGCGGCACAAACCAGAGACCGTTTGGCAAAACTGCGGCAGGCGCACATTGCGAAAGAGAGCGATCTGAGTGACCTTACCTTAAATACCGCAAGCGAAAAGAGTACCGCAAGCGAAAAGCGTATCGAGATTGTCGATTACCGCAGCCAAGAGACCACACCACCCACTGCACCACCACCGCCCAGCGCTACACCTGCACCGCCGCCACCGCCACCGCAACGCAGCGAGCCTGCAACTAGCGAAAAAGGGGTGGTCATTGTCGCAAAAGCACCCCATAAGCCGCTGGCAATGACAGCCAAAGAGGAGGATCTGACCCTCCCTTCACTCTCCCTGCTCACCGAACCGCCGCAGAGTCGTATCGCCATTGATAAAGCGCAGCTGGAGTCGATGTCGCGCCTGCTGGAGAGCAAACTCAAGGATTTTCGCATTGATGTCGAGGTTGAGTCAGTTCACCCCGGGCCGGTGGTCACCCGTTTTGAGATCCAGCCTGCGCCAGGAATTAAAGTGGCGCAAATTACCAACCTTGCCAAGGATATTGCCCGCTCCCTGTCGATGATGAGTGTGCGGGTGGTGGAGGTGATTCCCGGCAAGACCACCATTGGTATTGAGATCCCCAACGAGAATCGCGAGATCGTCTATCTCTCCGAGACGATTAAATCCCATGCCTACCACTCTGCCAAATCGCCGCTGACCCTTGCTTTGGGTAAAGATATTAGTGGCGAACCGGTGGCGGTTAATCTTGCCAAAATGCCGCATCTGCTGGTCGCCGGAACCACCGGTTCAGGTAAATCAGTGGCGATTAATACCATGATTATCAGCATTCTCTATAACGCCACACCCAAAGAGGTGCGGCTGATTATGGTTGACCCGAAAATGCTCGAACTCTCGATTTATGACGGCATTCCCCATCTGCTCGCACCGGTGGTGACCGATATGAAAGATGCGCAAAACGCCTTGCGCTGGTGTGTCGCCGAGATGGAGCGTCGCTACAAGCTCCTCTCCAAGGTCGGGGTGCGCAATATTGGTGGTTATAACGACAAAGTGGATGAGGGAATCGCCAACGGCCAGCCATTGCTTGACCCGCTCTTTATTCCCGATCCCATGGCACTGGAGCTTCAGGTCGCCCCGGAGCTGGATCGCCTCCCCTTTATTGTGGTGATTGTCGATGAGCTTGCCGACATGATGATGGTGGTTGGCAAAAAGGTAGAAGATCTGATTGCCCGTCTCGCCCAAAAGGCGCGTGCAGCGGGCATTCACCTCATACTGGCCACACAGCGCCCCTCGGTTGATGTCTTGACCGGTCTGATTAAGGCCAATATCCCCACCCGCATCTCCTTTCAGGTCTCATCGCGCATCGACTCGCGCACCATACTTGACCAGATGGGCGCCGAATCACTGCTTGGTAATGGTGATATGCTCTACCTGCCCCCCGGCCGCTCAGTACCTGAACGGATTCACGGCGCCTTTGTGAGTGATGATGAAGTTCATGCCGTGGTTAATGATCTGAAGTCGCGGGGTGTCGCAGACTACAACGACGCCATTATTAACGGCCCCGATGATGATTACGAAGGGGGCGGCAGCTATAATGGCGGCGAAGGCGGTGGCGGCAATGAGTCCGACCAACTCTACGACCAGGCGGTGGAAATTGTCCTGGAGAGCCGCAAGGCTTCCGTTTCAGGCATTCAACGCCGTCTTAAAATCGGTTACAACCGTGCCGCCCGTATGGTCGAGGATATGGAGGCAGCGGGAGTGGTCGGCCCGCTACAGTCCAACGGCTCCCGCGAAGTACTCGCTCCCGCCCCCTATCGTGATTAACTCCATCTGAGGTCACTCCCATGTCACTACGTTCTGCGCTTGTTATTACCCTTTTCACGATTGGCACCACCCTAAGCAACCTCGCCTTGGCTGGTGATGCTGAAACACGCCTGCTGCGTTTTCTTGAGGGGCTGCACCAGATGGAGGCACGTCTGGTACAGACTATTCACAGTCCGCAAAAAGAGACCCTCGAAGAGAGCGAAGGGATCTTCTGGCTATCACGCCCGGGGCGCTTTCGTCTAAGTTATACCAACCCCTACAAACAGCTCTATGTTGCTGATGGACAACGCATCTGGATGTATGACAAGGATCTCGCCCAGATCACCGTTAAGCCACAACAGGGAGCGCTGGGTAGCACTCCGGCACTGCTGTTAAGTGGCGATATTAATATTCAGGAGAATTTCTCTATGGAGGAGCTCGGGCTGCATGAGGGCTTTCACTGGCTGAACCTCTACCCCAAAGAGCCTGACGCCAGCTTTGACTATATCCGTCTCGCGCTGGAGGAGAACGAGCTGCGTGCCATTGAGATGGTCGATGGCTTTGGCCAGGTTACCCGCCTCTTTTTTGATCAAATTCAGCGCAACCCAACGCTTGCCGATAGCCTCTTCAAATTCACCCCTCCCGCCGGGGTCGATGTTATCGGGGAACAGAAGTGAGTGATCTCTTCGCTGCCCCGCCCACGGCAGCGAACCCCGCGTTAAACTTTCAGCCTCTTGCCGACCGAATGCGGCCGCAGCAACTCGATGACGTGGTGGGTCAGGAGCATCTGCTTGGCAGTGACAAACCGCTGCGCCTCGCCCTAAGTTGTGGTCAGATGCACTCAATGATCTTCTGGGGGCCGCCGGGAACCGGAAAAACCACGCTTGCCCGTCTCCTCGCACGGCGCCTCGATGCCGAATTTATTAGCCTCTCTGCGGTTCTTTCGGGGGTTAAAGAGATTCGTGTCGCCATTGAACGTGCCGAGGTGCTCAAGCAACAGGCACGGCGCACCCTGCTCTTTATTGATGAGGTACACCGCTTTAATAAAAGTCAGCAGGATGCCTTTCTCCCCCATGTCGAAAACGGCACCATTGTCTTTATTGGCGCGACCACCGAAAACCCCTCATTTGCTCTCAATAACGCGCTGCTCTCACGCGCCCGCGTCTATAAGCTTCAGCCATTGCATCAAGAGGCGCTGGAGGCGGTCATTCAGCGAGCCTTGAGCGAAGATCCGCTGCTCGCACCCCGCCATCTGCAACTCGCCCCGCTGCTGCGACAACGCTTGGCAAGCGTTGCCGATGGCGATGCGCGACGCGCCCTCAATCTTCTGGAGATTGCCGCTGACCTTGCCACCGGCAATGCGGATGATGACGACGTCAACGCAATAGATGGCGAGATTTTGCAGGAGATCATCGCTGGCAGTGGGCGGCGTTTCGACCGCAACGGCGATGATTTTTATGATCAGATCTCAGCACTACATAAAAGTGTGCGCGGATCTGATCCCGATGCCTCGCTCTACTGGCTGGCGCGAATGCTTGATGGCGGTTGCGATCCCCTCTATATCGCTCGGCGCGTGGTTCGCATGGCAAGTGAAGATATTGGCAACGCCGATCCTCGCGGTTTAGCGATCGCCCTTGATGCCTGGCAGGTGCAGGAGCGCCTCGGTTCACCGGAGGGGGAGCTTGCTATCGCCCAAGCGGTTACCTATCTTGCCTGTGCCGCAAAAAGCAACGCGATCTATACCGCCTTTAAGGCGGCGAGAGCCGATGTCGCCGCGCACGGCTCCCTTGAAGTGCCGCTGCACCTACGCAACGCACCAACCCGTTTAATGAAAGAGATGGGCTATGGCAAAAGCTATCGCTATGCCCACGACGAACCTGAAGCATTTGCCGCCGGTGAGTGCTATCTTCCCGATAGCATTGCGCAACAACGCTACTACTACCCCGTTGACCGCGGGCTGGAACAGAAAATTGGCGAAAAACTGAACTATTTACGCAAACTTAATCAAGATTGGGAGAAGCAGCATCTTGGCAAATCACCCTAACGCCCGCACCCTATACCATACGCTTGCGGCCTGTTTGCTGCTCCTTTTCTACTCGGCGCTGTTTGCCGCCGCCGAAACCGTAATAACTGTTCCAGATCATGCCGTGATCCTCCAGTATCACCATTTCTCCCAAACCACCCCACGCATCGCCTCGGTCACCCCGGAGGAGTTTGCAGAGCACCTCGCCTATCTCGATAAGCATCAATTTCAGGTGCTGCCGCTTGCTGAGATTCTAGGCAAACTGCAAAACGGTGAAACCTTGCCAGATAAGGTGATAGCAATCACCATCGATAACCCCTCGAATACCATTTATAGCGAAGCATGGCCGCGTCTCAAGGCGCGTCACTGGCCAGCGACTGTGTTCGTTAATACCCTGGCGATTGGCGGGCAGAACAGCCTGAGCTGGGAGATGTTGCGGGAGATGCAGCAGGAGGGGATCACCTTTGCCAACCACAGCAGTTCGCATCACCACCTGCATCAGCGCTTGCCAAATGAAGATCTTGTTGCCTGGCGACAACGCGTCACTATCGATATTCAGACCGCGCAGCAACAGCTACAGCAGCAGCTTGGCAGTGCACCGCCGTGGTTTGCCTACCCCTACGGCGAATATAATGACGATCTGATGCAGCTGATTAGCGAACTTGGCTATATCGGTTTTGGACAACACTCCGGTGCTATCGGACGCCAGAGCAACTTTCTTGCCCTGCCACGCTTTCCGGTCTCAGGACAGTATGCCGATCTGCAGGAGTTAGGTGACAAACTTCTCGCTTTGCCGCTACCGGTTATTGATGAAAATCCTCGTTCACCTGAGCTTGCCAAAGAGATGACGCACGCACGCCTACAACTCACCTTGGGTGAGGGGAGTTTTAATCCGGAGACGCTAAACTGCTTTGTCTCGGGACAGGGGCAACCGCTTCTTGAGATCGATGGCAATCAATTGACCATTGAAGCCAAAGCCCCCCTGCCAGTAGGACGCAGCCGCTACAACTGTACCGCACTACATCAGCAACAGACACGCTACTACTGGTACAGCCATCCGTGGTTACGACGCAACCCCGATGGCAACTGGCACAACGAGTAATAGTTGATGAGAATCCGTCATGACAGATTTCTATCCAACGCGAACAGGGAAAAAAACTGGCGGTGATCCATACATAACCCGAGGTGAGAGGGGGTAAAAGTGGTGGGGGTCTGAACGGTTACAGTGGGGAAGCGATGGGGACTCGGTTCTTTGCCGCCAATACCGCTGCAATTTCAAGTAGAAAAAGTATAATCCCCTTTCGCCATTTCGCAGGGAGATCACCATGCCTCACAGCCGTTATATCAACCTCTTTACCGATTTTGGTTTTAAGAAGATTTTCGGTGAGGAGCAGAGTAAGCCTAATCTCATTAGCTTTCTTAATACCCTCTTACCACCTAAGCACCATATTGCGGAGCTCACCTTTAGTAAAAACGAGCAGCAGGGGGCGACGGCGCTTGACCGTAAGGCGATTTTCGACCTTAACTGTGTTAGTAGCAGCGGTGACTATTTTATTGTTGAGCTACAAAAGGCGAAGCAGAACTTCTTTAAAGACCGCAGTCTCTTCTATGCCACCTTTCCGATTCAGCAACAGGCGAAAAGCGGTGATTGGGATTTTAAGCTCGCGGCGGTCTATACCATTGGCATTCTCGACTTCCTCTTTGAGGAGGATAGGGCGAATCCTTTAGAACGAGAACAGGTGATTCACCAAATTCAGCTTAAGAACCAGCACAATCAGGTTTTTTATGACAAGCTGACCTTTATCTATCTGACCCTGCCAAACTTCACCAAGGGCGTTAATGAACTCGAATCGATTCAGGATAAGTGGTTCTTTCTCTTTCGTCATCTCCATGAACTGGAGGCCATCCCCTCACCGCTGCGCGAATCCGTCTTTGAACAGCTCTTTGAGCAGGCGCAAATCGCCCGTTTTCGCCCCGAAGAGCGGCTCGCCTATGAGAGTAGTCTGAAATACTACCGTGACCTGAAGAATGTCATCGATACTGCCAAGGGTGAGGGGTGGATTGAGGGGAAGGCTGAGGGGAAGGCTGAGGGGTTGGCTGAGGGGTTGGCTGAGGGGGAGTTAAAAGGGCGGTTAGCTATCGCACAAAAACTGCTCACAGTGATGGATAACGCTCAAATTGCAGCCATCACCGGCCTGAATGAAGGGCGGATTGAGTCATTACGCCACTAGCGGTTCATGTTTCAATCATGTTGCTTCGCACGCGACGCGGGAGCGTCGGAAGCTGTTTTAAGGTCGTTTGGAAATATGACTTAATAACGTGCGGCCTGCCGTGCAACTTTTTTTAGCTGCCAAGCGTTGCTGTCGCTGCTTGACTCCAGAATCGCTTCGAGATCATCAGAAAGCTCCGAGAAAAAATCGAGCCAAGTGGCAGCTTCAATCGCATCCACCGTGGTGACGTAACGATCAAGCGGCTCACTTCCCCGCACCTGTTGAGGCATCCTTATCGCAAGTACCGCTAAGCCCTCGGGTTTATCCAGCGCTGGTCGCAAATAGATTTTATAAAAGCTTTCGGGAATATCGACATCGATCGCAAAAAGGTCATTTTTCAAGGTTTTACTCTCGTTTGCGAAGATCGGCCCGGTCATTACCCAAACCTCGCCAAAGAGGGGGAGAAAGTGATCCGTCTCCACCTGTTCGAGACGCTGCCACAATTTACGATTGAGGTTGCCCCGCTGCGGTACGATATTGGTGAGCAGAAATGTCTCAGCTTGCGCCCGCTTGCCATAAAAGCGAGCTATCGCATAATTAGGCGCAAGATGGCCGCGATCATATCCAGATTGACTATAGTCATCGCCGCTTACCCCCGCCAGCGAGCGCCAGTCGCTGCGAAAGTCGGGACGCTTGCCAACCTTTTCACTCTCCAGATCCCGACCTAAACGGTAGCTCACCCAAAGCGGATTGGCGCGCCACTCCGAATAACCGACGCTATAACCGATGTTATGCAGCACTCTGCTGCGCAAATACCACGGCAGCGCCGTCTCAAGCGGTTGACCGGCGTAGATATGCTGATCACCACCCAACTGTCCGTAACCGAACCATCCTGCGACAAGCAGCAGTAGTAACCCGACAACCTTCAGTATCAGTCGGCGTAGCATCTGTTTAGTGTCGTAAAAAGGCGCCGCTGCGTGCGTCGCGTATGGTGCTGGGGCGGCTGCTCGCGCCCAGTGATCCGTGCAAAATCGCCCCTAGCGCATTTGTGAACTGCCCTCTGACGCAGCGGGGATGGCGACAGGGCGGCAGACCGCTGCGGTTGGCGCTGGTGGAGGTGATAGCCCCACCAAAATGGTCACACAGTGCTGCCGCCAACGGATGGGCGGTAACCCGCACCGCAAGCATTGAGTGATCGCCACAAAGCTCTCGCGGCAGATTGGCGGCAGCCGGCAGCAGCCAGGTATGCGGCCCCGGCCAGCTGGCGAAAACAGGTGCCATCAATGCCGCATTAAGCGGCGTGACGTAGGGGAGTAGTTGCTGATAGTCGCTGGCAATTAAGATTAACCCCTTCTGCCACGGCCGCTGTTTTAGATCTAACAGGCGTTGCAGAGCATCAAGGTTTTGTGGATCGCAACCCAAACCGTAAACCGCTTCGGTAGGGTAGGCGACCACACCGCCACGGCGTAGCGCCATGACAGTGTGGTGCAGGGGGAGGTAGCGCTCAGGCAAGCCCGAGCTGCTGCTGTACCTTGGCATCTTTGGCAGCGATTGCCAAGGCGTTGCTGGCGCGCTCTTGGCGCAGTCTTTCGGCAAGTTGACTGTCACTTACCGCAATGATTTGTGCTGCAAGATAGGCGGCATTTTTTGCCCCGGCCTTGCCTATCGCCACCGTGGCGACGGGAATTCCCGCAGGCATCATGACCGTTGAGAGCAGGGCATCTTGACCATTGAGCGGACCACCATCCATCGGTACGCCGATGATTGGGCGCACGGTAATCGCGGCGACCGCTCCTGCGAGGTGCGCTGCAAGCCCGGCGGCACAGATAAAGGCGGCACAACCACGGCTCTCGGCATCGGTGACAAAGGCATGCGTGGCAGCGGGTGTGCGGTGTGCCGAGGTGATCTTTACCTCATAACGAATTTGCAGCATCTTTAGAATATCAAAACAGCCCTGCATTGTCGGCAGGTCAGAGTCTGAACCCATCAACACGGCTACAAATGGTGCACTACTCGTCATTCGTTTGCTCACTCCTCTCATAAGGTTCGGCAAAGCCGCACTCTTTTTGCGGACAGACCTTTTCGGTCCCTTTGCGTTTGGTGGTTTTAATCGTCAAAATGGGCCATTGGCAATTAGGACAAGGCCCAGCAAGCGGTTCGTTCCAGATGGCATAATCACATTTTGGGTAGGTGCTACAGGAGAAGAATATTTTACCGCTGCGCGATTTGCGACGCAAAATAGTCCCTTTACCGCACTGTGGACAGGTTATTGCGGTGTCGGCGGGCTGCTCAAGGGATTCAATATGGCGACATTTGGGGTAGGCAGAGCAGCCGATAAACTTGCCATACTTCCCTTCACGAATGTAGAGCGGTGATTCGCACTCAGGACAGTTGCGCCCCTCTACCACCTCTGGCTCGCTGCGTTGTGCCTCGCCATCAATGTTTCGGGTGTAGCTGCACTCCGGATAACCGGTGCAGGCGACAAAGCGTCCGCGTTTGCCGAGTTTGGTGACCAGCGGTTGGCCACACTGCGGACAGCTCTCGGCTAGCGCCTCCTCAGTCACCTCTTTGCGTGAAACGCTCTCCTCCTTCTCGATCACGAGCTGCTGGAAGGGGCGCCAAAACTTCTCCAGCAGTGGCAGCCAATCCTCCTCACCTCGGGAAACGGCGTCCAGCTCGTCTTCCAGCTTGGCGGTAAAGTCGTAATCAACATAACGGGTGAAGTGGTTTGTTAGAAATTTGTTGACGATGCGCCCGACATCCGTCGGAATAAAGCGCCGGTTCTCCATTTCGACATATTCGCGAGTCTGTAGCGTGGAGATGATGCTGGCGTAGGTTGAGGGGCGACCAATGCCAAACTCCTCTAGCGTTTTAACCAGACTCGCCTCGGAAAAGCGCGGTGGCGGCTCGGTAAAGTGTTGCTCCGGACGCAGTTTGAGCAGATCAACCCGCTCGCCCTGAATCAGCGGTGGCAGGAGGCGGTCGTTGTCACCACCATCCTCCTCCTTTTTCTGATCGCTCCCCTCCTGATAGAGGGCCATAAAACCGGGGTCAACCATGACAGATCCGGTGGCACGAAAGCTATCCCCCTCAGCCGCTATGAGATCAACCGCAACCGTATTTAAGGTGGCGTGAATCATCTGACAGGCAAGGGTGCGCTTCCAGATCAGCTCATAAAGACGCCACTGATCTTTGCTAAGGTGATCCTCAAGCGAGTTGGGCGGCCGAAAAGCGGAGGTGGGGCGCACCGCTTCGTGCGCCTCTTGGGCATTTTTTGATTTGGTTTTATAAATGCGTGCGGCTTCTGGAAGGCTCGTTTCGCCAAAATTTTGCGCGATATAACGGCGCAACTCCGCTACTGCCTCATCGGAGAGGTTGACTGAGTCGGTACGCATATAGGTGATAAGGCCGGTTGTCTCGCCGCCAATGTCGATCCCTTCATAGAGCTGTTGTGCGGTACGCATGGTGCGCTGGGCATTAAAACCGAGTTTGCGTGACGCCTCCTGTTGCAGTGTCGAGGTGGTGAAGGGCGGTGCGGGGTTGCGCCGCTGCTGCTTCTTCTCAACCTTGGTGACCGTTAGCTTCCCTGCCGCCGCCGCCAGCAGACGCTGCTCGACCTGCTCGGCGTGTTCGCTATCGTTAATCGCGAACTTATCCAGCTTAACGCCATCAAGATGGGTTAGGCGGGCAGCAAAATTCTCTCCCCGACTACTGACATCAGCCTCAATCGTCCAGAACTCACGAGTGACAAAGCCCTCGATCTCCTCTTCACGTTCGACAATCATCCGCAGTGCCGGTGACTGTACCCGACCTGCCGACAGACCACGACGAATCTTTTTCCATAATAGCGGTGAGAGGTTAAAGCCCACCAGATAGTCCAGCGCCCGGCGTGCCTGTTGGGCGTTTACCAACTCGTAGGAGAGCTGTCGTGGATTATCGACTGCCTCGCGTATCGCCTTTTTGGTGACTTCATGAAAGACTACCCGACCGACGCTTTTATCCTTCATTAACCCCCGTTTCTGCCGCAGGATCTCCAGCAGGTGCCAGGAGATCGCCTCACCTTCGCGATCAGGGTCAGTCGCCAGCAGTAGATGATCCGCTTGGCGCAGCGCCTTGACGATAGCGTCGACATGTTTGCTGTTGCGGTCGATTAGCTGATAGTGCATGGTGAAACCATTTTCGGTATCCACGGCGCCCTCTTTGGGCAGCAGATCGCGTACATGGCCATAGGAGGCAAGCACTTCGTAGTCACTGCCAAGATAACGCTTTATCGTCTTTGCCTTAGCCGGTGACTCTACAATTACGAGGGATTTACTCATTTAGTTTACTTAATATTAAGACAAGAAATTGCCGTTATCATCACGGCAAACAGGATGATGTGATCGTAAGCCTAATGCAGATGCACCGGCGTCTCATCAATAATTATATCTTCCATCCACGCCGATGCCGCTTCACTGCCCGGCTGGTTAAAGAGAATCATCAGAATAACCCACTTAAGCTGTTCCAGATCGAAGTCATCACTCTGTAGTGCCATGACGCGCTCAATCACTGTTTCGCGGCTGTGATGGTTTAACACCCCCATCTGTTCAAGAAAGAGGATAAAGCCCCGGCACTCTACCCCGAGTACCGCCGCCTCATCCTCACTGTAGTGACGTAGCGAGGTGCTGCGGCAACTGACGCTCTGTTGTGCGGCAGCCTTCGCCTCCAGCTCCTCCAGACCCTCCAGCCAGGTAAAGGCTGCATCAATTTCGCTCTGTCTGAAACCCGCCTTTAGCAAATCATCATAGAGCAGTTCAAAGTGATGCGGCGCCGTCTCGTCCTGATCGTCCTGAATGTAGTTTTCAAAAAGATAGATAAGCGTATCAAACAGATCGTACTTCTCATTTTCCAAAT
>JADGBN010000052.1 GCA_015231435.1 Gammaproteobacteria bacterium | reverse complement strand
TGTCGCCATGCCGTAGCGCTCAGACCTATTTAATAGGAAATTGCTTTTAATCGCCTTTCATATGGCTGGATAAGCGACTTCAGTCCAGACGTACCAAGCGCACTGTGCGCGCCAGTCGATGGTAAAAAGGTGTTTTCATCCTGTTTCTCCTCTCTTATGACTTAATAATAACTGTTTTTTCTTCTTCATGCTCGATAATTTCCTGCCTTGAAACGTCTGAAGTTTGCGCTACCATGCGAGACCCCAAGCATTTTAGTGGGGTTATTGGGCTATCTCAATCCGGTTTCGCCCCCCCGCTTTGGCGCGATAGAGGGCAGCATCGACCGCTTGGAGTAGCTGTTCTTCGTCCCAATTAGGCTGAAAACTCGCTACGCCGATGCTGGCCGTCACCTGTTTGACCTTCTCAAAAGTGAGGGCGGCAATCGCCAAGCGGATCACTTCAGCCAGTTGTAACGCCCCCTCTAAAGGGGTATCGGAGCAGATTAAGAGAAACTCCTCACCTCCCCAACGACCGAGAATGTCGGTGCTACGAATACGCGCGGCGGTAGTGGTGGCCACCTTTTGCAGCACCTGATCCCCCTCAAGGTGGCCGTGTTGGTCATTGATCTGCTTAAAATGGTCTAAATCGAAGAAGATCACCACCAGCGGGTGATGCATCCGCCGACAGGCCTGTATCGCCTCGGACAGTAACTTATCGGTATGACCACGATTTTCCAATCCGGTCAGTTTGTCGGTGGTTGATAGTTTCTCTATCGCCTGCTGCTGCTGATATATCTGCTGGGTAAACTGGCAGGCAAACTGTTCAATGGCGACCATTTCATCGTGACCATGCGGGGCGGGAAGCGGTTCTTTGGTCTGAAACCATTCGCCCAGACGATCTTGTAGCTGTCGGATCCGACGGCTGAGATGGGTGATGGTGGTGCGGTAAAAAAGTAGTAGTAGCAGGAGACTGAAAATGGCAATCGCAAAGAGGGTTAAGCGTAGGCTGGTGAGCTGATCTCGGGTCTCTTGGCTGAGGAAGGCGAGCCGTTGATGAGCGAGGTAACTCACTTCCGCCAGTAATAGGTTGGCATCAGTAGTGGTCTGCTGGAGCATTACGCCGATATTTTTACGTTTAATCAACAGATCACTACTATTGGCCAGTAGTGGTAACGTCACCTGTAGGGGGTGATCGGGAAGGTGACTGATCTGGTTGTTAACCACTCGTTGTAAATGGTGGTGGTTGCTAAGCGATAGGGTGGGGAGGATCGGTCGTAGGGTATTAACAAGACGGCAGTTCTGGTCAATATTCTGTGGTTCATCCGGCACTGGGCAGCGCGCTAGCTGCTCTTTAAAAAGATCCATCAGCAGACGGTGATTGCTAAAAAGATGATTTTGCAGGTTAATAAGGGTATCGAGCCCCTCGTCATATTGGCTGCCCAACGCCATCATGTGCTTCACCTCATGAGGAAAGAGAGCACTTTTCTCAATCAGGATCAGCTGTCGTCGCGTCTCGTCACTGGCGTCTAGGAGGCGGTCACGTAGCGTGAGCATCTCGTAGAGCTCTACACTGGCCATGAGTTTGAGCCCATTTTGCGCCATACTCTGCCACTTCTCTTGCAGGATCCCAACCGCCTGCAAAAAGGGGGCCTGAGACTCTATCGACTCATCAAGATTGTTGGTGGTGCGCATGGTGAGTGACAGGGCGACGGCGATAAACCCCCAGACACCGAGAATAAGCACCAGCAAAAAAAGGATGATTTGGTGGCGAAATTTCACGGTCGTCGCGGTGAGATTGGGTCGGTTAATGGTCGGTTTGCTCGCTTAATCATTTGATTTTTATATAAATTATGGCAGGAGAATGGATAAATGCCCCCAGTTTGGCTGATCTGTTTGGTTATCCAGTTTAGTTATTAAGCGAGGTCATCTGATCAGATATCAGCAGGCGGGGAAGGGGCTCGCTTTAACTTGCGCTATCCCGTATCATCATATCCTAGTTAGTTTACTATTTGTGGAGTTAATAATGCAATTTTTGATAATTACCCGACTTCTGATTTCCGCCATTTTGGCTAATTTTGCTGTCACTTTTTTGGCCACTGCGGATGAGCAGCCAGGGGATAAGTTCAGAGGCGGGGAGGTGATGGAGCGCTTGCAGGCACGCGGCACTCTGATTTGCAATGTGGATACCACACCAGGCTTCGCCGCAGTCTCTGCGCAAGGGGATTGGCAGGGCTTTGAGGTCGATTTTTGTCGGGCGGTGGCAGCCGCACTCTTTGCCGATGCCAGCGCGGTCGAGTTCACGCGCTTAAGCTCCAAATACAAATTTCAGGCCCTCAGTGAAGGTAAAGTGGATCTGGTATTGTCAGTGACCACTTGGACACTGGGACGAGATCGAAGTTGGCCGATCCATTTTACCGATCCTCTGCTCTATGATGGTCAGGGCTTTTTAAGCCACCGTAACGATGCGATCGATTCACTTGTCGATGCGAAGGACGCGACCATCTGTGTGCAGGAGAATACCACCACTTACCAAAATCTGAAAAATTATATAGACCGCCATCAGCTGGCCGTTAAGTTACGTCTCACGCGTACCACCGAAGAGCGTTATACCCTGTTTGCTCAACGTGCCTGCAAGTTGGTGACCGCCGATGCCACCACCCTAGCGGGCTTTGCGGCCGCCCAGCCCAATGGTAACGAGAAATATAAAATGCTTGATCTCATCATCTCGCGTGAGCCACTTACCCCCTTTGTTGCGGATAGTGACCCGGTGTGGTTCGATCTAGTACGCTGGATCAGCCACCTGTTGATTGTCGCAGAAGAGCATGGGGTGACGCAGGCCAACGTCGATAAGATCCGTCAGCAGAGTGATAATCCCGAGCTGCGGCAAATTTTGGGGTTGGAGGGCGAACTCGGTCAGCTATTGGGTCTCTCAGATGATTGGGGTTATCAAGTGATCAAGCAGGTCGGCAATTATGGTGAGATCTTTGCCCGTAACTTAACCCCATTGGGATTACAGCGTGGCAAGAATGCGTTGGCGCGTGATGGGGGGCTGCTCTACTCCCCCCCCTTTCGTTAATCACCTCTAGTTGCTGAAAAGAACGGTTGCCCATGAGCATAAATAAGCTATGTGATTGGGGTGAGCGACGTCAGGTGTTGATGTTTTTGAACGTTTCGACCGTTCAAGCCGCTTTTCGCAGTTCAGTTTTCCTTTCTTGGGGCAGTGGCGCGTATATGATTAAGGTGCTGGCAGCAGGCTTGGCGGCAGGTTGGCAAGGCGGCAGAGGATGCGCGTCACCGGCTCTATCAGTTTATCGTTAAAGTCGTAGTGGGGGCTGTGACAGGGGCGTTCGCCATTGCCATTACCGATGAGTGCATAGGCACCCGGACATTTTTGCAGATAGAAGCTAAAATCCTCAGCACCCATAATTGGCAGCGGTTGTGAGCTTTGCCACTCACCCCCCCACTCCTGAGTAAAGATCTCCCGTACTCGAGCGGCCGCATCGCGGTGGTTAATGGTTGCGGGATAGCTTGGGTGGTGGCTGGTGGTGGCGGTCACCCCGTAGCTGCGGGCAGTGTCGGCGGCAATGGTGGTGACCAAGCTCTCGACATTTGCCAGATAGTTGGCAGCGGTGACGCGAATCGTTCCTGCTAATTTTACTTTTTCGCGAATGACATTGGCGCTACCGCTACCCTGTGAACCATCATCAAAGGTGCAGACACTCACCACCGCAGCCTGTTGCGGTGGCAGGCGGCGCGAGACAATCTGTTGCAGTGCCAGGGTAATGGCGGCGCCTGCAAGCAGGGGATCATGACACGCTTCGGGCTGACTGGCGTGGCCACCTTTACCAATCACCTCAATATAAAAGGTGCTGTTGGCAGCCATAATGGTGCCATCGGGACAGGCTGCCTGAGTAAATGGGATGGCTGGCCAGTTATGCCAGCCAAAAATCGCATCAACCCCCTCCAGCGCACCTCCGGCAATCATCGATTCAGCGCCATTGCCGCCCTCTTCGGCGGGCTGGAAAATAAGGGTTACCGGGCCCGGTAGTGCGCTCTCATGCTGTTTTAACCAGCGACCAACAGCCAGCAGGGTGGCACTATGACCATCATGGCCGCAGGCGTGCATGACCCCCGAGTGTTGAGAGCGCCACCCCTGTCTGCCACGCTCCTCTATTGGCAGGGCATCGGTATCGGCGCGCAGGGCGATATGTTCACCGCTGGCGTTGCGGTTTAGCGTGGCGATAATCCCGGTGTCGGCACAGCGACGCCACGTAATATTAGCGGCATCGAGCGCCTCACCAATACGTCGGGCGGTCTCATGTTCCTGCCAGCTCAGTTCAGGGTGGCGGTGCAGCAGGTGGCGAAAGTCGATAGCGTCTGCGATTAAGGGTTGCCACTGGCTATGCATAATGTGCTCTCTCGGGGTGTTGGCGTGAAATCAGGTGATGCTAAAGTCTAAGACAAAAAAAACGGGACCCTGAGGTCCCGTTAAACAAACTAACTGACGTACAACATTGGCTGGTTAGCCAAAAGAGTCAGCAACAATATTCTTAAACCAGCTGTAGGCAAACTCCACCTCACGGCGCAGATGCTCTTCGCTGGCATCGGCGGGGGTAACCCCGCCACTGACATCGATGATATCTGACTTGTCAGCGGTCAATTTATAGACGTTAGCGACCGAGAAGCCATAGTCTTTGCCGGCGATGGAGTAGCAGGTATTGACATAGGAGGGAATCCCTGGCTCCTGACCATTAAGCAGGGCAACCACTGCGGCAGCAGCGACTTTTGCCTGTGAGTTGGCTGCATAACCAGATTTTGGCATTTTGCCGGCAACGCTGGCATCACCAATGACATGGATATTTTTGTGCAGCTTGGACTCAAAGCTGTCGAGATGAACAGGGCACCAGCCTTTATCATTTACCAAGCCTGAAGCGGAAGCCACTTTACCAGCCTGTTGTGGTGGAATGATGTTCAGTACGTCTGCCTTAATCTCGTCAAACTCGGTCTTAACGCTGCGACTAGCGACATCAACGCTAACGACTTTGTTATCGCTGGAGCCTTCAGGGGTACCGCGCCACTCAATCATGGCATTTTCAGTGCCAAAGCCGTAGAGTTTGGTCCATGCTTTCTGGAACAGACCCTGCTTGGAGAAGCTCGCCTTAGGGTCAAGAATAATGACCTTTGACTTCGGCTTGTGTTGCTTGAAGTAGTGCGCCATCTGGCTGGCACGCTCGTAAGGTCCGGGAGGGCAACGGAACGGGTTAGGCGGTGCAACGATAACGGCAACACCACCATCCTTCATCGACTCCAGTTGCTTGCGCAGAATGGCGGTCTGTGGACCTGCTTTCCAAGCGTGGGTCACGGTTTCGGTTGCAGCTTCGCTGTAGCCTTCAATCGCACCATATTTCAGATCAACCCCTGGGGCCACAATGCAGCGGTCGTAATCGTAGGTTTTACCACCGGCGGTTTTTACTTTACGCCCTGCAGCGTCGATTTCGGTGACGGTGTCGTGAACCACCTTTACGCCGTGTGCGGCAAGACCGCTGTAACCTACTTTAACGCTATCGAGTGTCCGCTCGCCACTGAGAACTTCGTTACTCAGGTAGCAGCAGTAGTACTCTTTGTTCGCTTCGATAACGGTGACTTCAATGCTGGCGTCAGCCATTCGAATATATTTTGCTGCGGTGGCACCACCAGTGCCTCCACCGATAACCACCACCTTTTTGGTGGCACCAAATGCGAGGTGAGGCACACCAACCATACCGATGGCAGTAGCTGCACCCATACCCTGGATAAATCCGCGACGTGTAATACTCATATTTTATCCTCCTGCGAGTTACTGTTGGCTGGCGTAGTAGTGAACGAGTGCTTCATAACCTGCATCACCCTCTTTTTCATGCAGCTCTTCGAGCTTCTTGGCCATTTTCTTGCTGGCCTCACGCGAGCCACTCATATAATCCTTAAGCTGCATGCGTATATAGGGAGACCATTGGCCTGCAAGGTAACCGGTTTCGTCAGTTGCCGCAGAACCGCCATCCTCATGACATTTTTCGCAATATTTCTCATGCATTTTGCTAGCCTGTTCAGCTTTTGCTTTGTCAAAATCCTGCTTGGCATGAACATACTTTTGCTTGGCGAAAAATTCCGCCATCGCTTTAATCTCTTCGTCAGAGTAGCCTTTGGCAATACGACTCATGATCGTTGAGGGGAATTTACCCTCTTTGAACTCACTCATGGCGACAACAAAATACTCTTTGTTAAAGCCAGCAATGCTTGGTGAAGCGGGGCCACTGCTAACACCGTTGGTGCCATGGCATCCGGCGCAGGTGTTAGCGAGCATTGAACCTGTTGCACCGCTCAGTGTTGCAGGTTTTTCTGCGGGTTTATCTGCGGCAATTGCTGATGAGACAGCAAACGCCAGTCCTGTGGCTAGAATCGCCTTGATTAAGCCTTTTTGAGCCATGATACCTCCTAGTCTGGTTTTTAATTTCAAATAAATCACCCCTATATGCATGACCTGAACCGTTGGTTGGTCGCGCAGATCTCGTAATCCGGATTGTCGGGTTTCTAGCCAAGCGTTCAATCAGGTTCGCACCGCCATTCAGACCATTTTGACTTAAGGGCTAAATCGCCTACGCTTTACGATGAGCGCAGATGCTACGTCATTCACTAGCGTCTTGTAAACCCTTTGTTTTTATATTAGTTTTTGCTTAAATAGTGTTATACCCATGGTGCTGGCCCTCGCGGGCAGGAAAAGTGTACCGTCTTTTTGGCAATCGACTACAATAGTGCACAGGAACAGACCCCATAATGATGAATGGTAGTCGATACCGATGACCTCTTAACTTCGTTTGACAGAAAACAAAACGCCTTTAACGTGAATCCCGTAGCTGATCTGCATACCCATACGCTGGCCTCTGATGGCACCCTGAGTGCATCGGATCTGGTGGCGTTGGCGGTGCGTTACGGGGTTAATCTGCTGGCGCTCACGGATCATGACGAGCTGGATGGTTGTCGTGAGGCGGCCACGGTTGCACAGAGCCACGGGATAGCGTTTATTAACGGGGTGGAGATCTCGGTCACCTGGCAGGCGCGAACGATTCATATCGTCGGGCTGAATGTGGATACCACGAGTTTGCCGCTGCAGCAGGGGTTAGCGAAAAACCGTACTTTTCGTGACTGGCGTGCCGAGGAGATGGGGCGTCGTCTGGCGAAACAGGGTATTGTCGGCGGTTATGAGGCGGCAGCAGCGATGGCTATGGGACGTATCGTCAGCCGCACCCATTTTGCCAAATTCCTCGTCAGTGGGGGGTATGCCAGTGATCTGCGTGAGGTGTTCAAACACTATCTAAAGCCGAATAAACCAGGTTATGTCGCTGGCGAGTGGGCGACTCTTGAGGCGGCGGTTGGCTGGATTAGAGAGGCCGACGGCATTGCGGTTATCGCCCATCCGGCGCGTTATAATTTGAGTGCGACTAAATTACGTCTGCTGTTACAGCAGTTTATTGCGGCGGGTGGTGAGGCGATTGAGGTTGTCTCAAGTAGTCATAATAGTGATGACATTCTCCATTTTGCCGACGTTGCCAAACGTTATCAGCTTCTCGCCTCGGTGGGTTCGGATTTTCACGATCCCAATTATCACTGGAACGGGATGGGGCGGCTGCCGCCCCTGCCGGCGACGTGCGAACCGATCTGGTCGCGCTGGTAGCACGTGGAGTCTGCATGGAAATACGGGGTGCATAGGTTTCGACAAGCTCAGCCCGAACGGAGAGAGCTATTTTTATTTGTTAATGATCAACTTTAGGTTTGTGCGATGAGCCAGTTTTTTCAGATTCATATGGATACGCCACAGTTGCGGCTGGTGCGGCAGGCGGTGGAGGCGATTCACCAAGGGGCGGTGATTGTCTATCCTACCGATTCAGGTTACGCCTTGGGTTGCCATCTAGGGGATAAAAATGCGCTGGATCGCATTCGCGAGATTCGTCAGGTGCCGCCGCAACACAACTTTACGCTGGTCTGTAGCGATCTCTCGGAGATTGCTGTTTATGCCCAGGTGAGTAACACCATCTATCGTCTGCTGCGTGCCACGACGCCGGGGCCCTATACCTTTATTCTTCCAGCTACGCGTGAAGTGCCACGCCGTTTGCAGCACCCCAAGCGTAAAACCATCGGTATTCGTGTGCCGGCCAACCCGATTGCCCGAGAGCTGCTGCGTGAACTGGGCGAGCCGATTATGAGTACCACCCTAATTCTTCCCGGAGAGCAGATGCCGGAGAGTGATCCCTATGAGATTCGCCAGCGTCTGGAACACCATGTTGATCTGATTATAGACGGCGGCTTCGGCTCTCTGGAGCCCTCTACTGTGGTCGATTTTACCGATGATATTCCGGTGATTGCGCGTCAGGGATTAGGTAGCATTGAGCCTTTTCAACGTCATGATTGAGCTCTCACTATTACAGAAGATAGCGGTTTGGGTGGTGCCCGTTATCTTTGCCATTACGGTTCATGAGACGATGCACGGCTATGCCGCCTCACGTTTGGGTGATCCGACGGCACGAATGTTGGGGCGTCTGACTCTAAATCCGATAAAACATATCGATCCGATAGGTACCGTGCTGGTTCCCGGGTTTCTCCTGCTCGTTGGGGGCTTTCTTTTTGGCTGGGCGAAGCCGGTGCCGATCACCTGGGAGAACTTTCGTCATCCCAAGCGTGACGTGGCGATTGTCTCTGCTGCCGGGCCGCTTGCCAATCTGCTGATGGCGATCTTCTGGGCTTTGCTGGCGCGTGCCACACTGTTGCTGGCGGATCACCAAAGCAGTGGTGCACTCTATCTGCTCTATATTAGTGTGGCGGGAATGGTGATTAATACCGTACTCATGGTGTTAAATCTGCTGCCTCTGCCGCCGCTGGATGGAGGGCGCATTCTTGGCGCCCTGCTGCCGGGGCCCTATGCGTGGCAACTGTCACGAATTGAACCCTACGGCTTTATCATTCTGGTGACTCTTATCGTAACCGGCGTTTTAGCAATGGTGATGAACCCGCTGGTGATGGGGGTGGTTAAACTGCTTATCGCCCTGAGTGGGATCTCTTATAACGGTTTTAATGTTCTCTTTGCGGGCATCAGTTAGCCGTTAGCGGTCACTTTGCCACGGTGGAGCACCGTTGAGTTTACTAAGACGGTAGTCCTGCTGCAGCGGGTGGTCGGGCGCTGGCGTTTCGTGGCATTCATTAATGCTGACAAGGTATTGATGGAGCAGCCCGAAGAGGCGTTTAAGGTTAATTTGGTGGGTCTGCGCGGTCTCTTGATAGAGCCAGTCCGCCAGTGCAAGAAAGCGCTGAAAGGGGGAGGCGGGGGCCGGCTGTGAACCGTAGTCGCGCAGGGGCAGGGTGTAAAAAAAATGGCCGCTATTGGCGATAAGATCGCGGTAGCGGGCGAAACGGCTGAGGCGTTGCAGGGTAAAAAAATCGAGGGTGCGACTGGCAAGCAGGCGATAGGGCGGAGTGGTTTGATACTGCATCTGCCACTCGCTATCGTGGCGGCTAAGGGGTGTACCGCGCAGGCGCTTAAGTAGGCCGACCTGAATTACCTGCGGTTGTAACGCAAGCAGTTGGTTAAAGCTGCTGGCAATCGAGTCAAGCGTCTCGCCGGGAAGCCCGATAATCAGATCGGCATGGAGATGGGCATGGCTTTGCTGGCGTAGCCAGCGCAGATTGGCAACACTTTTGTGGTGATCCTGACGGCGGCTGATCCGTGCCTGTACTTCAGGGTTAAAGCTCTGAATCCCAATCTCAAACTTCAACACCTCCTCGGGAAAACGGCTAATCAGCTCCCGTAGCGCGACGGGAAGATGATCCGGAATAAGCTCGAAGTGGAGGCGGGTGTCGCTGTCGAGCCGCGCTAAAAAGAAGTTGAGCAGCGCCGCCGTAGTTGCGACGTTGAGGTTAAAGGTGCGATCAACAAACTTAAAGCGGCGGGCGCCGCGTTGCCATAGCTTATCAAGGGCGCTGGTGATTGCCGCCAGCGGAAAGGGCCAGGCGGTGCGATCAAGGGCGGAGAGGCAAAATTCGCAGTGAAACGGGCAGCCGCGTGAAGCCTCAACATAGATGACCCGCTGCGTAATATCACGGTCGCTGTAGAGGTGATAGGGGAGTTGAATGGCGTCCAGTGGCGGCACGTCGGCATTAATCAGTTTGCTGACGCTGCGCCCGTGAAGCAGATCATCGCAGAGGCGGGCAAAGGCGAGATCTGCCATGCCGCAAATGAGATGGTCACACTGGGCAAAGAGGCTGCTCTGCTTAAACTCATAACTGATTTCGGGGCCGCCAAGCACAACGGTCGTCTGCGGCGCGACCTGTTTTAACAGGGTGACTATCGCTTCAATTTGTAGACGATTCCAGATATAGACACCCAGCCCGATAACGGTGGGCTGCTGTTGCAGCAGGCTTTCGACGATCTCCTCCGGCGGCTGGTGAATGGTAAACTCCAGCAGCCGTGTGTGGGGGGTAAGCTCCCCCATATTGGCGAGCAGATAGCGCAGGCCGAAAGCGGTGTGGCTATAACGGGCATTTAGGGTGGTGAGAATAATCGTTGGCGGCGCGGCTGGGCTCATTTTGACGCCGCATAATCCTGTAACCACTCACTCAGTTGCTGGGCATTGCCGCGCATGACAATGCGCTGCTCTTTTTTGCCAATTTGGTAGTCATACATCGGATCGTAGTAATCCTGCAACAAAACCTGAATCCACTGAAGATGTGCTTCGGGATCTTGCCAATGTTGTTGTAGCGCACTCTCTAGCAGTTTTTGCAGCTGTAGATGTCGCTCACCGCCGAGGCGTTTGCGAATTTTATGAAGACTCTGTCGCAGATAGTCGGCCCAGCCATTAAAACCGCTCTCCTCGCCCAGTAGCTGCTGGTACTCGGCGAGGGCATCGACAATATACTCCTGATAGGTGAGCTGTTGACGCTCTTCCAGCGTTGCCTCCAGCAGCAGCAGGGGTGACTGGTTCATCTGCTGATAGAGCGGCTCAGGCGTGGTGCGGGCACCGATATTACGCCCCTCATCTTCAATAAGCAGATAGGCGGGTTTGGCAGCGGTGCGACGAATTAGCGCTTGTGCCAGCGCGTTTTCAAAGTGGATCTGGTTGGGTTGTGCCGTGGCGTGCGGCCCGAAGGCGGAACCACGGTGGTTTGCCAACCCCTCAAGGTCGATTTGCTGGATTTGGCTATGGAGAAAACGGGTTTTACCGACGCCGGTACGTCCGGCCAGAATGAGTAGTGGCTGGTTGTTGGCGATCTCCTGCGTGGCACTTAGCAGATATTGGCGCAGCGCCTTGTAACCGCCGTCAATGCGTGGGTAGCGCAGCCCCGTCGCCTCAAAGAGCCACTGCTGACTGATTTTAGATCGCATGCCACCGCGCCAGCAGAAGAGCACCCCCTGCGGATGCTCAGCGGCAAAGGCTTGCCAGGCGGCGACCCGTGCGGTTTTTTTATCGTCACAAACCAATTGGTGACCAAGGGTAATTGCCGCATCCTGCCCCTGCTCGGCGTAGCAGAGACCAATTTGGTGGCGTTCAGCATCATCTATTAGGGGCAGATTGACCGCCCCGGGAATGGTGCCGGCGGCAAATTCCAGCGGTGCGCGCAGATCCAGCAGCGGCAGATTGTCAATAATGATGCGCTGTAAATCAGTCACCAGTGGCAGATCGTCAACCTTTGAACTCATCTTAGCGAAATCCATGGCGTACCACTGCGATGGGGCTGCAGCGTGCCGATGGGTGTGAGGGAGATATTGGCAGTGGCGGCGATGGCCAGCAGATCTGCCTCGCTCTCTGGGGTGACCGCCAGCAGCAGACCGCCGGAGGTTTGCGGATCGCACAGGAGTTGTCGCTGCGGTTCACTTAAAGGGGCAAGGTGGTGACCATAACTGTCGAAGTTGCGCTGCGCACCGCCCGGCGAGCAGCCCAGCTTAAGGTAGTGTTCAACACCCTCAAGACGTGGCACTGCGGCATAATCGAGGGTGGCGGCGACACTGCTGCCCTGACAGATCTCTAAAAGATGCCCCATAAGACCAAAGCCGGTGACATCGGTCATTGCGGTAACCCCCGGCAGGCGGGCAAACTGGCTGCCAACCTGATTAAGCTGGCGCATCACCCCGGAAGCGACACCCCGGTCGCTATCGCGCAGCTTGCCCTGCTTTTCAGCGGTGGTATAAATACCGATACCGAGGGGTTTGGTTAAGTAGAGACGACACCCCGCAACGGCGGTGCTGTTCTGCTTGAGCCGCGCAACATCGACAATTCCGGTTACCGCAAGGCCAAAAATCGGTTCAGGGGAGTCGATGGAGTGGCCACCGGCAAGAGGAATACCGGCGGCATGGCAGACCTGTCGGCCACCATCAATCACCTCTGCCGCGACAGTGGTCGAGAGTTTATCCATCGGCCAGCCGAAGATAGCAATCGCCAGCAGCGGCGTGCCGCCCATGGCATAGACATCGCTAATGGCATTGGTGGCGGCAATTTCACCAAACTCACGCGGATCATCGACAATCGGCATAAAAAAATCGGTGGTGCTAATGATGGCGCGACCATCACCAAGGGCAAAGGCAGCCGCATCATCGCGTGACTCATTGCCTACTAGGAGATTTGCAAAAAGGGGGCTCTCACGGGTGGACTGGTGCAGTATTTCAGAAAGTTTTCCCGGGGAGATTTTGCAGCCGCAGCCCGAGCCGTGGCTATATTGGGTCATCTTGACCATGGTTATGAGTTCTCGGTATAGAGGTAAGGAGGTGGATTCTACTGATTTGCAACTTTTTGTGGTAGTGGTGCTTGACACCCTGTCGCTAGGGTATAAACTTAGCTCACAGTTAAAGTAAAAATTAGCATAATTCATTAACTACTTGAAAATTAAGAGAATAGCAAAATGAAGCAAGCATTGACGTTCGCCGTAGCAGAGGGGGTATTTTATGATGCGCTTTAGCAGCATTCGCATTAATCCCCTTTGGTTATGGGCCTTACTGCTGTTCTCTGGTGTTGCCGCTGCCGCTGCCGATGCGGGGGGGCTTAGTCAGCTGATTGCAGTTAATCTCTCGCCCTCTGCCGAAGTGACCAAGCTCGAGCTGGTGAGTGACAAGCCGCTGCGTTACAAACTCTTTTTGCTCGATAATCCGCGTCGTCTGGTGGTCGATCTTGAGCAGACCGATCTGCAACTCGCTCTGAAGACGATAGATTTTAGTCAGACACCCATTAAAAGAGTACGCAGTGGCAGACAGGGCGCAACCGATCTGCGCTTGGTCTTTGATCTAAAAGAGTCGGTGATTAGTAATGAATACCTTCTGCCTGTGGGTAATGCCGAGAAAAACCGCTTAATGGTTGAGTTGCTTCCGGTTAAACAGCGGACAGCCGCACCCGTGGTTGCAGAAAAAGCAGCGCCAGTTGTTGCAGAGAAAGTAGCGCCAGTTGTTGCAGAGAAAGCAGCGCCCACGGCGCCAGAGGTTGTCGCCGTGAGCGTTAAAAAGTCGAATTCACAGAGTCGGGTGGTGCGTTCGGCAGCAGCGATACAGAGCAAGCGGGAGATTATTATCGCCATTGATGCGGGTCATGGTGGTGATGATCCGGGCGCTATCGGCCATGACAATATTCAGGAGAAGGAAGTCGTTTTAGCCATTGCGCGGGAGTTAGAGCGGCGGGTCAATGGCATACGCGGTATGCGTGCGGTAATGATTCGTGACGGGGACTATTTTATTAGTCTGCGTAAACGGATGAGCAAGGCACGCGCTGCACAGGCCGATTTAATGATCTCGATTCACGCCGACTCCTTCGCCGACAGCCGGGCGCGCGGTGCATCGGTCTATACCCTCTCGGAGCGGGGCGCCACCAGTGAGCAGGCGCGGATGCTCGCGGCCAAGGAGAACGCCGCCGATTTGGTGGGGGGGGTGAGTATTGATGACAAGGATGATCAGCTGGCGTCAGTGCTGCTCGACCTTTCCCAGACCGCGACAATTGTCGAGAGCACCGACATTGCCACACGTGTGCTTGGCGAACTGAAACAGGTAGGGCGTCTGCATAAGCGGCGGGTCGAAAAGGCGGGTTTTATGGTGCTTAAATCTCCGGATGTGCCATCGATTCTGGTGGAGACCGCCTTTATCTCTAACCCAGCGGATGCACAAAACCTCAACAGCAGCACACATCAGCGCAAGCTGGCAGCAGCGATACTCTCCGGCCTGCGCAGCTATTTTAGTGAAAACCCTCCCCATGGAACGCTATTGGCCTACGAAAAATCGCGGGGCAAACAGCGCGTCTCACTACTCGATGAGGGGCTGACGCAGTAAACGCAATGACGCCCCTGTTAAGCGCTTCACGCCTAAAAAATCAGGGGCTGCGGTCATGCCTTTGATACTCTCCTTTTTCCTCCTCTATATTGGTTACGGATCACCGCTGGTTGCGGCTGACGCGCCTGAACCGCGATATGCAGTGAACTGCAAAACCCTTCCGGTACATAGTGATGCAGCGATTAAAGCAAGGCGATTGCGCACTCTGCAGCGTGGTGATGAGGTGGCAGTTTATGAGCAGCGCTGGGGGTGGGGTCGTATTACGCCGGAAGGGGCAAAACCCTCAGAGTGGGTAGATGTCAATTTGCTAATAGCGTTACCGCTCACGGCAGAGGTAACGGAGATCGAACAAAAGCATGAGACAGCAGAGCCAGCGGCTATTGTGGTTATGCCGACAGCAGCAGCGGCGGCAGTCACCGCCCAAAGCGTCAGCGCTTTGACCGTTCCGCTGGTGACAATGGTGACAGAAAATCTGCCAGAAGCAGCGCCAGCGCCAATACCAGCATCAATGCCGCCACCAATCTCCTTGCCAGTCGTCGAACCGGTGAGCGCTGAAAAAACCACAGCGGCGGCACCATTGCCAGCGGTCAACCCGCAGCCAGATGCGATGGCGGCTAATCGCGACGCCGCAACCGCCCCATTTTTGGGGTGGGGAACACTGCTTGGATTAGTATTAGGATTACTGCTTGGTAGCGTTGGTCTGCTTTTCCTGCGGCAGCGCCCGTCATCACCGGGAGTTTACGCGCTGGGTGTACCACGGGCATCCGAGGAGAGTCTGCTGTTTAAAGCGAGTCTCGGTCGCAGCGAACTGGATCAACAGCTTAACGTGCTTGAGGCGGAGCGTGACCGGCTGCAACAGGAGATCACTCAGCAGCGCCTATTACAAACAGAGTTAGAAGCGCAGATCGCGCAACAACAGCAGCAGATGAGCGTCACGCCGCTGCATAGGGGCGAGGGCTCAGAATTTCACTCGCCCCATTAACCGGAGGCGGCTAATGGGTGACCCTATTGATTTAAGTAGCATGACCCCGATAATACGAATTGAATTTCCTGATGCGTTTTATCACATCAGGCGGATGGAAGAAAATAGGGTCTGTTGCCATTCGAATCGTGTCGCTTGAATCGCTGGGTCGTTAGCCGCACTCGCTCACCCCACTCACCTGGGCTGCGCTGGCAACTTCGCCATACGACCATGCTAGAATGCTCCTCATTTTCACAATACCCTAAACCAATCAAACTGGGGATTAGAGATGAACAAAACGAAGAAGTACGCAGGTATCGACAATGATCCCAAGGGGGCGATGAATCCCACCGGAAACATCATCCGTGATGCCTGGGTGTTTGGCCTGATCCCGGAGACGGAGACCTGCGAAGGGTGGCTGCCTCAGGGTATCGACAACCTTTACGACAAGGTCTACGCCGAGTGGGAAAAGTATGGCCATCTGGTCTCGCACCTTCCACCGGAGCTAGGCCAACGGCACCAGCGCATCTACGACGAAGCGGTGCGACACGCTCGTGATCTCGGTTGGGACCCTGAACTCTCCGAGAGCGACTGAAGCGTGGCCAGCGTCACCACCGAGAGCTTCTTCTGTCCCGACGAAGTGTCGAGCGAGATCCTCACCATTCCGGCGCCCCTCTTCAACCGTTGCCGCCTGCTGCTCACCCGCAGCCAATACAGGCACAGCTTCATCCCGGTGCGCACGATGCAGTTTCTCGCGATCCTCGATGCGAAGGAGATCATCTTCGTCGACAATCAGGCCTACGCCGTACGAGAGGGGGTTGGCGGTCGGATGATACTGCTCGCTTGGCGCTTTATTCGCGGCCAAGAGCGGAAGATTCTCAACGACCCTGTGCCCATTACCATCGTCTATTACCATGAGAGCGCCCGTGAGATTCAAAAGCGAATGATTGGTGAGTTCAACAAGGCGCTGACACTGTTCGAGTCGCGGCGCAATGAGCAGAACCGACACCGCATCAGCCAAGTTCTCCCCTTCCGCACCGACTGAATCACCAGCTAGCCACCAATATACCCGTCATCCTTGAAAACGCTGGTTCGTTGGCTGCAGTCGCTCACCCCAATCACTTAGGTTGTCTAAGCTCATGGGGATTCGCGACTTTGCCAGCTTCCATCATTTCCAATGATTTTGGGTATAGAAGG
>JADGBN010000051.1 GCA_015231435.1 Gammaproteobacteria bacterium | reverse complement strand
TGACTGCGTTAAGGTAACGTCCAAATTCGCTGTCATGTTCAAGAAAGCTGAGCAGGTCGTGTAAGGTGATGATGCTGGTGACTTTAAGCTGATAGCGGGTTTCGACTTCGTTAATTGCAGAGTGTTGGCCGTTGCCGCGCTCTTGACGATTAAGGGCGATGATCACGCCACTGGCGCTGGCACCCGCCTGGTTAATTATCTCCATTGATTCACTAATGGCGGTACCGGCGGTGATGACATCATCAATTATCAGTACCCGACCTTGCATCGGTGCACCGACCAGATTGCCGCCTTCACCATGACTTTTTGCCTCTTTACGGTTAAAGCAGTAGGGGGTATCCACGCCGTGGTGATCCGCCAGCGCCACGGCGGTGGTGACGGCGAGGGGAATCCCTTTGTAGGCGGGGCCGAAAAGCAGGTCGAAATGGATGCCAGCGTCCTGAATCGCCGCCGCGTAGAAGCGACCAAGTTTGGCGAGCTGGCTGCCGCTGTTAAATAATCCAGCATTAAAAAAGTAGGGGCTTAGGCGTCCTGATTTCAGAGTGAATTCGCCAAATTTGAGTACGCCGTTGGCAAGGGCGAAGCGGATGAACTCTTCTTTATAAGCTTGCATGGTCTGTTCCTTAAGCGGGATTAATGGCCGGTGAGAGCAGCGGGCGGAGCGCCTCTGCAGTAATTGGGTGGTAGAGAACTGCAGTCACGGGGAAGCGGGCGGTGAGCTGGTTAAAGGCGGCCTCCTCTGCTGGGTGGACAAAGATAATGGTGCGGGTGGCGGGGTGCTGCTGGACCACCGCCAGCAGCGACTCCAGAGCGCTGGTGCGATCGCGAAAGTGGAGTTGGTAGTTAAACTCGGCGACGACGACATCCGCTGGTGACCTCTTCAGGGCGCTAATCGCTTTGCGCCCTGAAGTGAACTGTTCAACGTGATAGCCCGCCTCATGGTAGATCGGCGTGAAGTCGGGATAACCACCGATCTCAATAAGTGCGAGCAGCGAGGGCATGTTTAATGTGGTTCCGGATGTGGTTCTGGATGCGGTGTCGGGGTGGTGGTCAGTCGCAGCCAGAGAAAACCAGAAACACCAGCAATGACGGAGGCGAAAAGAACACCGGTCTTTGCCATGATAAGTGTCTCGGGATCACCAATAAAGGCAAGTTCGGCGATGAATATCGACATGGTAAAGCCAATGCCGCCAATCAGACCCACGCCAATCAGGTGGTTTATGGTCATTCCCGGGGGGGAGGTTGCCAAGGTTTAGTTTTAGTGCTACCCAGGTGAGACCGGCAATGCCGATTAATTTACCCAACACCAGTCCGACAATCACGCCGAGTGCTGCGGGGTGGCTAAGGGTTGCGCCAAGAATTGAGGTATCAATGGGAATGCCGGCATTCGCTAGGGCGAAAAGGGGGATGATAAGAAATGCGACGGGCAGATGCAGAGTGTACTCCAGACGTTGCAGCGGTGACTCAACGGAGTGGATGCCATTTTCCATGGTCTGTAGCAGTGCTCGTGCGTTGTTGTCGTGAAGAATGCGTAGCGCATGATCACCCCCTTTACTGCGTACAAATTGGGCACTGCGGATCTCATTCAGGAGTTTGCTCATGTAGCTGACAAAAGTGTCAGGATCAAAACGGGGTTTTACAGGAATGGTGAGTGCGGTGAGAACGCCTGCGAGGGTAGCGTGAATACCTGACTGCAGCAAGCAGAACCACATCAGTGAGCCGAGTATGAAGTAGGGTGCGGGTTTACGAATACCAAAACGGTTGAAGGCGATCAGTATGGCAAGCATAAGGGCTGCCACAAAGAGCCAGTTAAGGTAGAGTTGATCGGTATAGAAGAGGGCAATGACCATCACTGCCCCGAGGTCATCGACAATCGCCAATGCCACTAAAAAGGTGAGCACACTTTTGGGAATGCGTCTGCCCAATAGCACCAGCACGCCAACGGCAAAGGCGATATCTGTGGCCATCGGCACGCCCCAACCATCGGCGCTGCTGCTGTCACCGGCAATGAGGGTAAAGAAGAGCGCGGGCACGATCATTCCGCCAATCGCAGCGATTACTGGCATAATCGCCGCTTTAAGATGGGAGAGTTCGCCAACGATCACTTCTCGCTTTATCTCTAATCCGACCAACATAAAAAAGAGGGTCATCAGTCCATCGTTTATCCAGTGGTGCAGGGTGTGGCGCAACTCGAAACTGCCGATGGTTACTGCCACCGGGGTGTGCAGCAGGTGATAGTAGTGTTCAGCAATAAAGGTATTGGCAGCGAGCAGCGCGAGCAGCGTGGCGACCATTAGAATCAGACCGGAGGTGGTTTCGCGATGAATAAACTCTTCGAAAGGATCGAGAATTCTGTCGAAACTGCGTTCCCACGGCTGGTAGTTGGCTTGTAGATATTTCAGGTAGTTGTGTTGCATGATGGCCTCTTGTTAAATAGTGTGCGAATACGGGCGGCGTTACCGATAACTAACAGGGAGCTGACAGGCATGCTAATGGCGGCAACCAGCGGTGTGATCAACCCCGCCATTGCCAATGGCACCATGATCAGATTGTAGAGGATGGAGATAGCGATATTCTGATGAATGGTGCGCAGGGTACGACGCGACAGGGCGGCAGCGAGGGGGAGTTTGTTAAGATCGCTATACATCAGCACAATATCGGCGCTCTCAATCGAAACATCGGTTCCAGAGCCAACCGCAATTCCGACATCGGCACGAATGAGTGCCGGAGCATCATTCACGCCATCACCCACCATGGCAACCCGCTCACCCTGCTGTTGCAGACGTTGTATCACGGCATCCTTCTCTGCGGGGAGCACCTCGGCGATTACCGCCATACCACCGAGTTGACGGGCGATGTTTTCTGCCACAGGTTGCCGGTCGCCACTTAACAGCGTCATTTTGATGCCCTGTTGGCGCAGGGAAGCAATAACTCCGGCTGCCTCTTCGCGTAAGGTGTCACTGAGCAGAAGAATGGCGTGGTGGCGGTTATTCCGTGCAAGGTAAACGGGGGTTACGGTCTCTGTTTCGCCGTCGCCAAGCTGTGCTGTCAGGGTGGCATCAATCTCAATGCCGGAAGCTGTCAGGTGATCGAGGGTGCCGATGGTGATTAACTCTCCTGCCACCCGAGCGGTGATGCCGCGACCGGGTGTGTAGTGAAAGTCGCTGACGCTAATCGCAGCGTAGGGGAGGGAGTGGCTCTCTGCGGTGCTGGTAATGGCACGGGCGATGGCGTGTTCCGAGTGCTGTTCAACCGCTGCGACAAGGGTAAGCAGCGTTTTGTGGTCATCTTTGCTAATGATGCGTTGCAGTGACATGATGCCACGAGTGAGGGTGCCGGTTTTATCAAAAATAAAGTGGTTTATGTGGGAGAGGGTCTCCAGTACAGTCCCATTTTTTACCAAAATACCGTGGCGAGCCCCCTGTCCTGAGGCGACCGCAATGGCCATTGGCGTTGCCATACCAAAGGCGCAGGGACAGGTAATAATGAGTACCGCAGTGGCGGCCATCAGCGCCTGTTCAAAGTCCGATTGCACCCAGAAGAGGAAGGTAATTGCGGCTAATAGCAGGGTGATGCCGACAAACCACGGGACAATTCGGTCGGCAGTACATTGAATGGGTGCTTTGGAGGCTTGTGCCTCTTCGACCAGGGCGATAATTCGTCCCAGAGAGGTGTTGCCAAGGGTGGCGGTGGTTTCAATGATCAGCGGGTTGCCGCGATTAATGGTGCCGGCGGCAACGCTGTCTCCACACTCTTTTTGCAGCGGCCGTGATTCACCGCTGAGCATCGACTCATCAACCTCACTGCGTCCTGTCAAAATACGGCCGTCAACGGGAATTTTGTCGCCGGGGCGGACGCGCACCTGATCGCCTGTTTTGATCGTGCGAATGGGCACGACGCTATCGCCATCGGCTTGTATAACGGTTGCCACCCGGGGTTGCAGATCCATTAGGCGCTGTGTCGCGGCAACCGCATGACGTTTGGAGATCGCCTCCAGAAAACGGCCAATCAGAATGACAAAGATAAAGTTAACAACGGTATCAAAATAGACGGCGCCGCTACTGCTGCCACTAAAGGTGACCCAGCTGGAGTAGAGCCAGGTGGTGGTAGCGCCAATGACAATGGGAAGATCCATGGTCAGGTGGCGGTTAAGCAGTCCGGTCACGGCGCCCTTGAAGAAGAGCCAGCCAGCGTAGAAGAGTGTCGGTGTCGCCAGGGCAAAGCCAAGCCAGTGAAAAAGCTGACGGTACTCGCCCGCATCGGCACCACTATAGAGGGCAATGGAGATCCAGGTGAGGTTCATCATCGCAAAGCCGGCGAAGGCCATGCGAAAGAGAATGGCGCGATTCTGTCGGCGCGTTGCCCCTTCGGCAATTTCAGGATCGAAGGGGAGGGCAGCGTAACCAATGGTCGCCAGACGTTTAAGCACGGTAGCCAGCTCGACACGACTGTTATCCCACTCCAGCAGCAGGCGACGGCCACTCAGGTTAACACTCGCCCGCAGTACCCCGTCTACCTGATGCAGACTACGTTCAATTAGCCAAACACAGGCGGCGCAGTGAATCCCCTCAACCAGCAGATGAATGGTGCGCTGATCGCCGCTGCTGCGCACATACTCCTGCTGCAGCACATCAAGATTATAGAGTTCGATATCTTTGGGCGGTTCGGGGGGCGGTGCAAGCAGCCTCCCTTCGGGAGTGCGTTGGTAGAAGCCTTCGAGTCCGGCCTGATAAATGGCACTACAGACGGACTGGCAACCAAAACAGCAAAATTCGCGTTTGCTGTTGGCGATGGTGGTGGTAAAGGGAGGTTGCGGGAGCGGCAGGCCGCAGTGAAAGCAGCCGCCATCCGATGCGTTATCAACCACAGTCTAGGGGGAGTGGACCTTAACGCGCTTTACCATATCCAGCGTATGGTTATCTGCGGTTATCGCTAGATGCAGCTCCCACATTCCCTGCAGCGGGAGCTTGAGCGTCGCTTGGAAGAGACCATCCACCACCGGTACCATTTCGACAGTAAAGTCGAGGCTGGCATCGGAGGGGCGGTAGGCCGTTAGCATCACCTTGTCGGCGTTTAGCGGCTGCTGATTCTTATCCTCTACCTGCAGCCGCACAATCTGGCTGGTCTGGGTAATAAAACGTTCGGGCAGTTGCAGGGTGGGCTGCCAGTCGAGTTCACTTTTTATCGCGTTAAGTTTCAGACGATTCTTCTCGTACGCCTGACCCCGCTCATAGTAGTTCTCGTTCACCAATCCGGGGGCGGTGACAAAGGCGGTGATAATAAAGGCCGCATTGACGCCAATAACCAAAAGCAGCGCGGCAAGCCAGCCGATGACCCAAGGGTTATGCAGGGCTGACTTGCTTGACTGAGAGAAGAAGGGGGGTTTACTCATGGCTGATATTGTGCTCACAGAGGTTAAAGTTATGGTTTCGGTCCGATAAACATACTTTCATAGCTGGTGGTAATCTCGCTATTATCCTCGGCGGTGATGGTAAACTCAATCGGTTCAATCTCCTGTTTGCGCGCTTTATTGGGAACCCGCACGAAAATCGTATGGCTGTTGGTGGTGCCAAATTTGGTATGAATATGGCTGACATTATCCACCAGTACAAGTTGATCAGGGCCGTGAGCGGAAATTAAAAAGTTAATATCCCGATCGGTTTTGTTGAGAATTTTCAGTTCATACTTGTTCTGGATAGAGCCATCGCTCTGTCTGACAAATAGAGGCTGGCGCTCGTGCAGCACCTTCAGTTCAACGCTACCAAGGTTGAACATACCATAAATGATACCGATAAGGGAGAGCAGCATAATCCCGGTATAGACCAGTACACGCGGGCGTTTAAAGGTGGGAATGGTGGGTTTTCCGAGAATCGCATCCAGCGAGGCGTAACGAATCAGGCCGTGGGGCTTGTCGATTTTATCCATTACCTCGTTACAGGCATCAATACAGAGACCGCAGGTAATACAGCCCTCCTGCTGACCGTCACGAATATCGCCACCGGTCGGGCAGACGGCAACACAGAGATTGCAGGAGACACAATCACCATGCCCCTCCTGTACCTCTCCTTTTTTCAGCTTGCCACGCGGCTCTCCGCGACGAATGTCATAGGCGGGGAGAATCGTCTCCTCATCGACCATCACCCCCTGAATACGAGCATAGGGACAGAGCCAGAAGCAGACCTGTTCGCGCATAAAGGCGGCAAAAAGGTGGGTAAAGAAGGCAAAGACAAAAACCGTACCCCAGGCAATCGTCGAGGCTTGCAGGGTAAAAAAGTCGTGCCACATCTCGCGGGCATCGGTAAACCAGAGGGTGAAGGAGACACCGGTAAGAATACCGATAAGCAGCCAAATGGTATGTTTAACCGTTTTAATGGTCGCTTTGCGCAGTGACAGGGGCTCTTTATCAAGCTTGCGGCGCTGTGCAGGGTTGCCCTCAAGTTTCTCTTCAATTAGGGTGAAAACATCAACCCAAACCGTTTGAAAACAGAAGTAGCCACAGTAGACCCGACCCGCGATAGAGGTGACAACCGCCAGCAGTATTGCAAAGAAGAGCAGTAGCAGCGCCAGCATCCAGACATCCTGAGGCAGGATGGTGATATTGAAAATATGGAATTGACGACCTTCAATATCGAAAAGTATCGCCTGACGATCGCCCCAACGCAGGTAGGGACCAAGAAAAAAGAGAAGCCATACGGAGGCTGCCCACCATTTAAGGTTGCGAAACAGGCCGCCCATCCGTTTCGCATGAATTGTCTCGCCGCCGGTGTTCACATGCCAGTGATCTTGGTCATTATAGAGCTCTTCAATGGACGGTGTTTTGGTGCTGTTTTGCGAAGCGGTAGACTCGGCCATTTCAGGCTCCTTGTGCTATCGGGTGGGAAGGAATGCTGACCGCGGATTCTATATTAGCGTGCGCTTATAATCAATCGCGTTGTGAGCAGAGTCGCGAAGCGTTGGCGCTTTTTGGGTCAGCGTGTTCCTGTCGTTGTGATTAAACAGGCAACCCCAGCAGTGCTTGAATCGCAATTGAGGTTGCGGCGGCGCGGTTATCGACCTGAATCCGTGGATAGATCTGCTCAAGATGTTTATTCACTGTCCTTGGACTTAGGGAGAGGATTTCACCAATTTCACGGTTGGTTTTACCGTGCGCTACCCACAACAGCACCTCTGCCTCGCGTTTGGTGATCGGCAGTGCTGCTTCAAGGACGGTAGCATCGGTCAATACGTCGCGGCCAACGATGCGTAACAGGTGTTCATCGCTGTTCACAGTCTTGAAATAGCGCAGAATTAACGACTCGCCTTTGATGTTAACGGTGAGGTCACTCTTGTTCTCACCGCGCTTTAGCCACTCCCTTAAATCGATGCTGAGCTGGTTGTTACTCTCTTTGTGATTAATCCCTTTGGAGATTAGCAGCTCCCGGGTCTCTGGGGGTTGCCCACAAAATATCGCCGTGATTGTTAATCGCCACGACATACTGTTTGGCAACATCGAGGGCGAGACGGGCGTTGGTAATCATGTTGGCGTTGTTAATATGGGCGGTAATGCGTGCCAGCAGCTCTTCAGGTTTGATGGGTTTAGTAATGTAGTCATTGCCGCCGTTTGCAAAAGCTTTAACGATATGTTCCACCTCGGTGAGGCCGGTCATGAAGATGATCGGGGTTAGTGGCAGGATTTTGCGCATCTGCAGGCAGCACTCAAAGCCATCCATCACCGGCATCACTGCATCCATGAGGACCACATGAGGCTTAATCTGTATCACAATATCCAGCGCCTGTTTGCCATTCAGGGCGACCAGCACGGTATATCCCGCAAGGTTGAGGGCGCTGTTAATCATCCCCAGGGAGTCGGGGGAGTCATCCACCACCAGAACGATGGGGTTACGCTTATCAAGCGCCATGGCTAAGTCCCTTAATTGTCTGAATCAGGCCATCAAAGTCACACAGTTCGGTTCGGGTTTTTAGATACTGAAGAAAGGCGGAGTCGATATTCGCCTTCTCCAGTTTCTCCAGCTGTTCCAGAACCCCGTTAAGGTAACCGATTTTTGCCATGGATATCAGTTCATCAAGATCGGCATGGGTGGGGAGCACCGTTCCCGGGGGAAGGGTCTCTCGGCGATGGTTACTAGCGGCGCCTCTATATCGTAGCGCCACTGCAGCTGGAGGGCGACACCAATTTTTTCCAACAGGGTATCGAGGCGAAGGGGTTTGATAAGATATTCGGCGTGGAGACGGTTGGTGATCTCGGCACGGTGATCCTCGATGGCGTTGCCTGACACCATGAAGATCGGGGTGGTTATGCCGCGGTCGCGAATATGGGTTGCCAGCTCCCAGCCATCCATGAGGGGCATATGGAGATCCAGCAGCAGCAGATCAAAGCGCTGTTCAGTCAGCGTCTGCAGGGCATAGGCGGCGTTATGGGCCTCGATGACCGTGAATCCGAGCGGGCTTAGGTAGTCTACGATTAGGCTGCGGTGGGTGGGTTCGTCATCGACCACCATAAGGTGGCGGCGCGGGCCGAGGTAGCCGCTAATCTGTTTTTTGCCTAGCGGCTGGCTGCGGGGATTATAAATCGTCGGCAGCATTATCGAGAGGGTAAAGGTGCTGCCTTTGCCATACTCACTCTGTAGTGAAAGGTCACCGCCCATCAGGTTGGTCAGCAGCCGCGAGATGGTTAGCCCCAGCCCGGTGCCACTGACAAACTGCGTCTCTTGATCGCGAATACGTTCAAAGGGTTCAAAGATGCGAGCGTGATCTTCACTTTTAATCCCAACACCACTGTCGCTAATGACAATTTTAGCCACCTCGTTACGGTAATTGACGCTCATGGTGATTACTCCCTTGGCGGTAAACTTAACCGCATTGGAGAGCAGGTTCATTAGAATTTGGCGTAATCTCTTCTCATCGGTGTTGACGTAGGCGGGGAGTTCGCTGTTGCAGCGGTAGATAAAATCGATATTTTTGGCGCGCGCCTGCATGGTAAACATCTCTGCCAACTGTTCAAGCAGTGCCTGGGGCTTGACCTGATCACGGTGGAGATCGAGGCGTCGTGCCTCAATTTTGGAGATCTCCAGTAGCCCCTCAATCACATCGGCAAGGTGTTCACCGCTACGCTGGATGACCGCCGCCGCACGGCGGTTACGCTGGGGCAGTTGAGCGTCAGCCTGCAGCAGCTGGGCATAACCGAGAATGGTGTTCAGGGGGGTGCGTAACTCGTGGCTGACCCCCGAGAGGTAGCGGCTTTTGGCCTGATTCGCAGTGACCGCCGCCTCTTTGGCCTGTTGTAGCTTCCAGGTGGTGCGATCGTGGGCTGCTACTTCGCGTCCCAGCAGTTGCGTGCGCTGCTGCGACTCTTGCAGTGCCTTGCGACGACTGTGCTGTGCCAGCACATAAAGCCAGGTGAGCACCCCGGTGACGATGACCAACAGCAGAAAGGTCTTAATGAGTGCGTTGCTCACTAGGAGGCGGCTAGTTATCTCGGATTCGGCTCCGGCGGGCAGTGCTAATCCGTAGTCGAGTGAAAAGTAGACCAGTGAGAAGAGTCCCGCGATTAGGGTGGTGGTGATCCCCATCATCACCAAAAAGTGGCCGACAGTGGAGTGGAGGCGGTTGACCCACGGTTGCGAGAGTATTGCGCTCAGGGCGTCATGACTCTGCTGTTGCAGATGCGCCAGCGGTCGGCACTGATCTTGACAGCTGGCGTCCAGAGCACAGCAGAGGCTACAGATGCGGCCATCGTAGGCGGGGCAGCTGCTCATATCCTGCGACTCGAAGCTGTTTTCACAAATTAGACAGCAGCTCTCTTCACCATCGTCGGGGATCTCATTGTGGCGCGCAAGATAGTAGCGACCCCGGGTCCACCAGGCGATGAGCGGTGCAGTGATAAAGGGGGTGAAGAGGGCGATAAAGGGGGAGAGCGCCTTAAAGAGAGGGCCAAAGAGCCCGAGTTGTCCGGTGATGCCGAGGGCCGAGGCGATGATCATCGAGCCCAATCCCACTGGATTAATGTCATAGAGATGACCGCGTTTAAACTCGATCTCCCGGGGTCGCAGCCCGAGGGCGCGGTTAATCACCAGATCTGCCACCAGGGTACCCATCCATGCCAGAACCAGCGATGAGTAGGTGATAAGGATCTGCTCAAAGGCGTGGTAGAGCCCAAGCTCCATGAGCAGCAGCGCGATAGTGACATTAAAGAAGAGCCAGACAATGCGTCCGGGGTGGTGGTGGGTGAGGCGGGAGAAGAAGTTGGACCAAGCAAGGGAGCCGGCGTAGGCGTTGGTGACGTTAATTTTGAGCTGCGAAATGATCACAAAGGTGGCGGCCAGTACCAAGGCAATATCGGGATTGTGGGTGAGGTAGCTAAACGCCACCAGATACATATGGGAGGGATCATCGGCAAGCTCAATGGACACACCGTGCTGCAGCGCCAAGACCGCGAGAAATGAACCGGCAAAGAGCTTCAGTAAGCCAAAGATGCTCCAGCCCGGTCCCGAGAGGATGAGTGCCAGCCACCATTTTCTGGAGTGCAGCTGCTCTTGGGGGAGAAAACGCAAAAAATCCACCTGCTCTCCGTTTTGTGCCATGAGCGGAAAGATGACTGCCGCCGCAGCGCCGAAAAGAAGCAGGTTAAACGCACCGTCGCTATGGTCGTTAACGCCGCTAAAGTGGCTCCAAGTGGCTAGTGCATCGCTTTGATGGTAGAGAATAAAGAGTAGTGGGGCGACCTGAAGGACTATCCAGATCGGTTGCGTCCAGAGCTGAAAACGGCTAATTCGGGTGATACCGTGGGTGACCAGCGGGATCACCACTAGGGCGCTAATGACGTAGGACCAAGCGAGGGGAATTCCCAGCAGCAGCTCCAGTGCCATCGACATAATTGCCGCCTCTAGGGCAAAGAAGATGAAGGTGAAGGAGGCGTAGATGAGAGAGGAGATGGTTGAACCGATATAACCAAAACCGGCACCACGGGTAAGCAGGTCGATATCGAGTCCCGAACGTGCGGCGTGATAGCAGATGGGCAGACCGCAGAGAAAGATGAGGGCGCAGACCACCACTATCGCCCACATCGAGTTCACAAAGCCGTATTGCAGGGTAATGGCACCGCCAATCGCCTCCAGTGCAAGAAAGGCGACAATGCCAAGGGCCGTGTTGGCGATGCGAACATCAGACCACTTGCGTGCGCGTCTCGCTGTATAGCGCAGGGCAAAATCCTCCAGCGTCTCGTTGGCAACCCACTGGTTGTATTTGCGTTTGGTGAGCATGACCTGGGGGTCAATGGCCATTGGCATAACCTGTTCCGAGGGAGTGACCACGGATCTTGAAAGCGGTAAAGGTATTGATGTTCATCCTGTTAATTACAATTAGTTAAATATCTTTGTTGCTGTTATTAATCGTTAAGGGCGGCTCTCATCATCGCGGTTGCAACTGCCCCTGTGAATCTTCTTTCGCTATTAACCGGCGGTGCTATCTCACTTTGTCTTGGTTGCCAATACGTCATTTGACGTATCGGGGTGGGGGCTTCGCCGCATGGTGGCGCTGCGAGGGTTGGCTGATACTGCAATTTCACCCAATGATTTTAGCAAGAGGCAACCGTGGTGAGGTCTCTTAAAACCATTACTCAGGAGCAATAGTATGAAAAAGATGGTACTGAAAAACCTTGTTTTATCTGCGGCCTTTGCCGCAGCCGGTATTTGTAGCACAGGCGCTGCCTTAGCTGCAGATACCATTAAGGTGGGCATTCTCCACTCCCTCTCCGGCACCATGGCGATTAGTGAAACAACACTAAAAGATACCATGTTAATGCTGATTGAAGAACAGAACAAGAAGGGCGGGCTGTTGGGCAAGAAGCTGGAAGCGGTGGTGGTTGATCCCGCTTCCAACTGGCCGCTCTTTGCCGAGAAGGCGCGTGAACTCCTTAGCCAACATCAGGTAGCTGCGATCTTTGGTAACTGGACATCGGTCTCCCGTAAATCGGTACTGCCGGTGGTCGAGGAGCTTAACGGACTGCTCTTCTATCCAGTGCAGTATGAGGGTGAAGAGTCCTCGAAAAACGTCTTTTATACCGGCGCTGCGCCTAATCAGCAGGCGATTCCTGCAGTCGATTATCTGATGAACGATATCGGGGTTAAGCGCTGGGTGCTGGCGGGAACCGATTACGTCTATCCGCGCACCACCAACAAGATCCTTGAGGCTTATCTAAAGGCAAAAGGGGTGGCCGACAAGGATATTATGATTAACTATACCCCCTTTGGTCACTCGGACTGGCAGTCTATCGTCTCCGATATCAAGAAGTTTGGTAAAGCGGGAATGAAAACGGCAGTCGTCTCGACGATTAACGGCGATGCCAACGTGCCCTTCTACAAAGAGCTGGGTAATCAGGGCGTCTCTGCTGAAGAGATCCCGGTGGTTGCCTTCTCTGTCGGTGAAGAGGAGCTTTCGGGAATTGATACCAAACCGCTGGTGGGTCACCTTGCCGCATGGAACTACTTTATGAGCGTTGAGGCTGATGCCAATAGTCAGTTTATTGCCGCCTGGAAGAAGTTTATTAAGAGTGACAAGCGTGTCACCAATGACCCGATGGAGGCGCACTACATCGGCTTTAATATGTGGGTGAAGGCTGTGGAGAAGGCGGGTACCACCGACTCTACTGCGGTGCAGGATGCGATTATCGGCATTGCCGTACCTAACCTCACCGGCGGTCTCTCGGCGATGATGCCTAATCACCATATCACCAAACCGGTGCTGATTGGTGAGATTCAGGGCGATGGCCAGTTTCAGGTGGTGTGGCAGACTTCGGGTCTGGTTGCGGGTGATGCCTGGTCTGACTTCCTGCCGGGTTCAAAAGACCTGATTTCCGACTGGAGAGCGCCTCTCTCCTGCGGTAACTACAACGTCAAGACCGGCAAGTGCTCAGGGCAGAATTACGAGTAACGCTGAGGATCTTGTTATACCCAAAATCATTGGAAATGATGGAAGGCGGCAAAGTCGCGAATCCCCATGAGCTTAGTAAACCTAAGTGATTGGGGTGAGCGACTGCAGCGTGCGCAGCCTGCCTTTGGTGCAACGAACCAGCATTTTCAAGGATGACGGGTATAGCTTGAGATAACAACGCCTTTTGATCCGACCCTGCGGGGTCGGATCATTTATCAAAGAAGAGAGCTATGCAGACAAAAGCAGTATTGAGATGGGTTGTTCTGGTGGTGCTCTGGATGGCAACCCTACAGGTGTCGCCAGCCGTTGCCGCAGCGGATGCGACGACACTGGAGCAGGCAGTAATCCTGCTGCAATCGAAAAAATTCAGTGACAAATCTGAAGCAATTAAACTTTTGGTGGAGTACGGTAACCCGGCGGTAAAGGGGGTGTTGCTGGCGTTGCTGGAGAGCCAACTCTATCATCAGCAAGCGGATCAACGTCTGGTGATTGCAACCCCTAAAGAGGGCGGCGAACTCTTCCATGACGCCCTGAGTGGGGAGCCACTGCTGGCAGTCACTCAGGAACAACTGAAAAAAATAGCGATTAATAACGCCATGCGCAGTGAGATCCGCAGCGCTCTGGCGATAATGGATCTGCGCCATCCCGAGGCGAGTACGCGTCTGGCGGCGGTTACCCAGATGCTGGATCGCCCCGATGCCGACAATGCGGCGCTGCTGCGCCCGCTGTTGGATAAAGAGGAGGATAGCCGTGTTAGTGAGATGATGACTATGGTGATTGCCCTTGCTAACCTACTCTCTGAGGATCGGCAGTTACGCAAGGAGGCTGTAGAGACGCTCGATGGTAGTCTTCATCCTGCGATACGCAATGGTTTGGTTACGCTGCAACAGAGCACGTCGGACAAGGCCTTTGCCGCCACCATTAGCCGCGTAGTGGCAAACATTGATAGCAAACTTCAGTTTTACAGCTTTCTTGAGAACCTCTTTTTCGGGCTTAGCCTCGGCTCGGTGCTAGTGCTGGCCGCCATCGGTCTGGCGATTACCTTCGGGGTCATGGGGGTGATTAACATGGCCCATGGCGAGTTAATTATGATCGGCGCCTACACCACCTACGCTATTCAACTGCTGATGCCGAACCAGATCGGCTTGTCGGTGGTGGTGGCTATTCCCGCTGCCTTTCTTATTTCGGGGCTGGTGGGCATTGCCATTGAACGCGGTGTTATCCGTTTTCTCTATGGCCGATCACTAGAGACGCTGCTCGCTACCTTCGGCATTAGCCTGATTCTGCAGCAGACCGTGCGTTCGATCTTCTCGCCGCTTAATCGCTCGGTGGCGACCCCAGAGTGGATGAGTGGTGCCTGGGAGATTAACAGCGCCCTGTCGCTCACCTTTAATCGGCTCTATATCATTATCTTCTGTCTGCTGGTCTTCGCTGCCCTGTTTGTCGTGTTAAAGCGGACAACGCTTGGTCTGCAGGTACGGGCGGTCGCGCAAAACCGCGCCATGGCACGCGCCATGGGGGTGCGCTCTGAATGGGTTGATGCGATGACCTTCGGCCTTGGCTCCGGCATTGCCGGGATTGCCGGGGTTGCCCTGAGTCAACTTACCAATGTCGGCCCCAATTTGGGTCAGGCCTATATTATCGACAGTTTTATGGTGGTGGTCTTTGGCGGTGTCGGTAACCTCTGGGGAACCCTAGTGAGCGGCATGACGCTGGGGGTTGCTAACAAGTTTCTTGAGCCCTGGGCCGGTGCGGTGCTGGCGAAAATTCTGGTATTGCTCTTTATCATTCTTTTTATTCAAAAACGGCCGCGCGGACTCTTTCCGCAACAGGGTCGGGCGGCAGAGGGTTAAGTGATGATAATGGCAGGAATCAGGTTGTTAAAAATTGATCGCGGCGGTCTTATATTTCTCGGTTTGTTGCTGTTGACCATGGTTGTCGTGCCCCTTTTCAATCTTGCGGTGCCCGAGACCAGCCCCTTGCATATCTCTACCTATAGTGTCACCTTGCTCGGCAAGTATCTTACCTTTGCCTTACTGGCGATTGCAGTCGATCTGGCATGGGGCTATCTCGGCATTCTCAGTCTGGGTCATGGCGCTTTTTTCGCCCTTGGGGGTTATGCCATGGGGATGTATCTGATGCGCCAGATCGGCAGCCGTGGTGTTTACGGAAATGCCGAACTACCTGACTTTATGGTCTTTCTTAACTGGGACAGCCTGCCATGGTTTTGGTATGGCTTTGACATGTTCTGGTTTGCGGCGCTAATGGTGATGTTACTACCGGGGCTTCTCGCCTTTATCTTTGGTTGGCTCGCCTTTCGTTCACGGGTCACGGGAGTCTATCTCTCGATTATGACCCAGGCGCTTACCTATGCGCTAATGCTCGCCTTCTTTCGCAATGAGATGGGCTTCGGCGGCAATAATGGCCTTACCGACTTTAAGGAGATCCTTGGCTTTAATCTTCAGGAGGACGCCACGCGTGTCGCCCTGTTTGTCGCCTCGGGATTGGTGCTGGGACTCGGTTATATCGCCTGTCGGGTTATCGTGAATTCGCGTCTTGGTCGCGTCGCCGTGGCGATTCGTGACGCCGAAAATCGCGTGCGCTTTGTCGGTTATCGGGTTGAACATATTAAGCTCGCCATTTTCACTTTTTCGGCGGTGCGATCCATCTCCTGATGCGTCATCCCCGCCACCGGTTCATCAACCAGTAACAGTTTGGGATCTTGCATTAACAGCATACCGATCTCCAGCCACTGCTTCTGACCGTGGGAGAGCGATCCGGCCAACTCTCTGCAGCTCTGCTGGAGTCCGATAATCTTCAGCACCTCATCGATCCGCTCGCGTTGTGCCGCCGTCAGTTTCGCCGTCAAAGTCGCCCACACCCCTTTATTACCCGCCATCGAGAGTTCAAGATTTTCAAAAACGGTATGAAATTCGAAAACCGTCGGTTTCTGAAATTTACGGCCGATTCCCGCCTGGGAGATCTCCGGCTCACTGAGGTGCAGAAGATCAATATTCTGACCAAACCAAGCACTCCCACTGTCGGGCGAGGTCTTGCCGGTGATGATATCCATCATCGTCGTCTTGCCAGCACCGTTGGGGCCGATAATACAGCGCAGCTCCCCCGCCTCAATGTAGAGATTAAGATCATTAATTGCCTTAAAGCCGTCAAAACTGACCGAGATATTTTCCAAATAGAGGGCAATGCCATGACTCATATCGACCTCAAGACCGCTGGTCTGACGCATGAAATCAAAGACCTGATCGCGTCGCATTAACTGGCGTAGATCATCCAGTGGACTCATGACGGCTTCCCCTTACGTTGCCCCATCGTGGTGATCAACCCCATCACCCCCTTGGGAAGAAAGAGCGTCACCAGTACAAACAGCGCCCCCAGTGCGAAGAGCCATACCTCAGGGAGGGCAGCGGTAAACCAGCTCTTACCATAATTAACCATGACCGCCCCAGCGGCGGCACCATAGAGCGTCGCGCGACCACCCACAGCCACCCAAATCACCATCTCAATGGAGTTAAGGGGGGAGAACTCCCCGG
>JADGBN010000050.1 GCA_015231435.1 Gammaproteobacteria bacterium | reverse complement strand
GGTTGCCGGCAAGGTTATTGATTAAGTTTGCCGCCTGTGCGGGACTCATGCCCTGAGTCAGGGTATCGAGCAGTTTGCCAATCCCCTCGCCACTGGCGACGGTGGCGGCGATATCGTTACCAAGGCTCTGTTCACCCTGACTGTTCGCTAAACCGGAGGTCACTGCGGCCTGGGCCGATTCAGCACTGTTCAGGGCACCATTCAGGGATTTGCCGCTGCTGAGTGCCTGAGAGAGCGTATTGGCAAAGGCGTCCCCATCCCCTCGACCTGCGAGTGCCGTTTCGAGCGACTCACCGTTGGCAAGGGCATCAAGAAGGTTGTCGCCTGTGTTGATATTGGCTTGTAGTAACTGTTCATGACTGGCGATGGCATGGAGGAGGGCGTCACCCTGGGGAACGCCTTGGGCAATTTCACTGAGCAGCTGTTCTGCGACGGAACTACCATCCAGCGGGGGTTTGGTGGGATCGCGCCCTTGATTGAGTTGTTGGTTAAAGTTGGCGATGACCGTTTGCAGATCTTCACCACTGGTCAGCGCGTCGATAAGTTGCTCTACCGCTTCATCAAGGTTCTCCGGAGCCGCAGGTTTATCTGATGGAATCAGATCATTGGCTTTGGGGGTAAAGGGGGTCGTTTGTAGGTTGGCAATGCTGGTCGCCTTGAGAATCGTCTCCGAGGGGAAGATCAGAACCGGCGGGTTTGGCACCAGATAGTAATACTCTACGACAAAGGTTTCACCGTGAGCCCCGGTGATGTGGAGATCATGACCTTCACGACTATATTTGGCACCGGTTTCGCTCCAGTCAGGAAGTTCAACACTGTTGGGATTGTTCATTTTGGGTACTCTCATAGGTCGTGAAGTAGAGGTGTTAGCGCTCTTGCAGGGCGCGGGCGCTGATTCCGATAAAGGGTTGGAGCAGGTACTCAAGCAGAGTTCGCTCGCCCGTCATTATAGTACATTCAACCAGCATTCCGGGGAAGAAGGGGTAGCGCTCCTCCCCTTTTTCAAAGTGGGTTTTTTCGGTGCGAATGCGGATTTTGTAATAGGGAACCCCCTCTTCAGTGAGCAGGGTGTCGGGACTGACAAATTCAACCTTGCCGTTAATCACGGCAAAGCGAAAACCATCGGCGGAGGCGAGGCGAATGCGGCTGGGTTGCCCGGGCAGCACATAACTGATATCGCCGGGGGGGAGTTGTGCCTCGATAATTAGGGCGTCATCACTCGGGACAATCTCGGCAAGGGTGGCGCCGGCGGTGACGACACCGCCGACGGTTGCCAGATGCAATCGCTTAATGGTGCCACTCACTGGCGAATCGATACGGGTACGACGCAGACTATCCTGCTCTTTCTTGATGCGCTGAGTGAGTACATTGAGGGTGTGCAGGGTTTCGTCGAGACCATCCTGTGCCTCTTCACGAAAGGTGCTGTTTATCACCTCTAGCTGCTGCTGCGCTTCGCCATGGGCCGCCTCTGTCTGTTTGAGGCTGGACTCATCCTCAGCGAGCTGCCCCTCCAGACGGCGTTGCTCTTTGAGCAGATCAAGATGGTTCATGCGGTTAGAGAGGCTGCTCTCAAGAAGTTTGCTGCTCATGGCGATCTGCTCAACAAGAAAGGCGGTTATGCCTTTGGTGGCCGCGATACGCGAGTTGATTTCGCCAATTTTGTAATGGTGTTGTTGAATGAGTGATTTTTGTACCGCAACCTGTGCCTGAAGTCGCTGCTGACGTGCGTGAAAGAGCGTGATCGCCTCTTTGACCAGACGGGGATGCTTCTCTTGTAGCGGGTTTGGGTAGGTGAGTGTTTTAGCACCATTGACCTCGGCCTCCAGCCGTGTCAGCTTGACGGCCAGACTCTCCATGCGAACCTCAATCTCCTCTACCTCGGCACGACTGCGGGTGGCATCGAGGGTAATCAGGGTCTCTCCAGCAGTGACCTGCTGCCCTTCATGAACGAGAATTTCACTGACAATCCCCCCTTCAAGATGCTGTACATTTTTGATCTGACCTGCGGGAGAGACGACCCCCTGGGCATGGCTGACCACGTCCAGCGTACCCCATGAAGCCCATAGGGTAGCGGCCGCTAAGGTGGCTGATAGCAGCAGCAAAAAGAGGTGGTGTAGCCGATTGGCAGCGGGCGGGGTGGGTGTCTGCTGGCGGGGGGACACGGTTAGTGGCTGCCGTTATCGATAAGTTGCGGGATCGGTTTTTGGTCGAGATTGAGAATATAGCGCGCACCCTGTCGTAACAGGGGATCATCCGAGCAGAGAATAAGCGTTTTTCCCTGTCGCGAAAGCTCAATCAGCAGTGCATAGATAATTTTAACGCCGGCCGCGTCAATCCCCTCGGTGGGTTCATCAAAGAGAATAAGCGGGCCGCCTACCGCAAGGGCGCGGGCGAGGGTCACCCGGCGACGGTAGCCATAAGAGAGATGTGCCCCGGCAGCTAAATCGGTATCAAGGCCATGACTGCTTTGGTTAACCCAGCTCTCAAGGCCACTCTGGCGGAGGAGAGTCTGGATCTGCGGCTGCTCAAGTTGTGAATTGGCGGCGAGCAGGTTCTCCTTCAAGGAGCCTGCGAGGAGTTCGGGCGTTTGTGGCAGGTAGGTGAGCTGGCTGCGCCACCACTGCGGATCGAGTTGGCGGATATCAATGCCATCAACAAGGATCTTGCCGCGCACCGGCTCTAAGATCCCAGCAAGCAGCCGGCTTAGGGTGGTCTTGCCGCAGCCGTTACTGCCGGTTACCAGCAGTACCGAGCCAGCAGGCAGGGTCATGTTTACGCCTTCAAAGAGGGGTTGAACCGTTCCCGGATAGCTGAAGGTGACATCACTGAAAGTGATAGCAGCATGGCAGTTGTTAGGGCGGCTGCCGCTGGCGGCTTCACTCTTCAGGGTCGCAAATCGCTGCAGGCGCTGGAGTGCCTCCGCCGCCTTGGCGAGCCCCTCTCCAAGCTGGGCAAAGCGGTTGACCGGCATCAGGGCGCGTGAGGCAAGGATATTGGCGCCTATTAACATACCGATATTGAGGTCACCACTAATGACCATGCGGGCACCCACTGTATAGATAACGACACCCATAACGGCCTGGAGTGCGGCACTCATACTCTGGAGTAGCCCTTGACGGCGGGCTACCTGTTGCCGTTGACCGATCCAGTGTGGCAGGTGCTGTTGCCAGCGGCCAAGGGTGGTGTGGTTGCGATCAAAAAGGCGGATCGTCTCATTTTTACTCTCTGCCTGCTGAAAGAGTGTGCGGGCGGTGTGATTATCCTCCTGAAGTTTTTGCAGATGCCGGCGTAGCAGGCGCTGGCTGATAAGGGCGTAGAGAAAGATGATGGTGATAAATAGGAGCGCCACACTGCCAAGGGGGGGGGAGAGGAGTAGTAACGCGGCGATAAACAGCAGAGCAAAGGGGAGATCCAGCAGTGTGGCAAGGTTTGGCGCGGCGTAGGTTGATTCGATAATTTCAAGGGCCGAGAGTAGTTCTTGACGTTCGCTGGCTGTGGTGGTTGCCAGTGCACTGCTTTTGGCGCTGGAGAGGATGCCGACGCTACCGAGCATGAGTTGTTGATTGCGTTGATGGCCTACCTGTTCTGCCAAGAGCAGACGCAGACGACGAAACAGGTACTCCAATAGAATGGCAATAATAACGCCACTGGTCAGAGTGACCAGCGTTGCGTCAACGCCGTAGGTGAGGTAGCGGTTAAGGATCTGGATGACATAAATCGGCGCTGCCAGCGCCAGTAGTGAGGCGGCAAGTGAGGCGAATAGCAGCTCAAGCGTAATCCAGGGGTGGAGCGCCAGCCGTTGGAGAAGCTCACGCATGGTTGAGGGTTACTGAAGTAGTTCAAGCTGTAACATGGCGAGGGCGTTCAGGAGGTTGAGTGCTGCCAGCAGGGTGTCAATTTGTGCCGCCTCTGCATCACTACGGGCATTAATGAGGGCCGTTTCACCTGACAGGACATCCAGCAGGGAGCGGTTGCCGAGTTCACGTTCACGGCGGGCGAGTTCAAGAAAGGCGGCTGAGATCTCACTCTGCAGCAGCAGTGACTCTGCCCTGCTTTGCGAAACTTCCAGTTGCAGCCAAGCATCGCGAATCTGGCGCTCAACTGCCTTGGCCTGGGTCAGGGTGCTCTGGCGCTGTGCAAAGGCGTCGGCAACCGCAGCATCCACGGTTCTGACACCGGCAAGACCAAGGTTAAAAGGGAGTCGCAGCTCTATCTTGGCAATGGTTTCATGCTTATCGCTACCGGAGATCCCAGCGTCATTATAGCGCTGACTCTCCTCCAGCGAGAGGTCGATAATTGGCAGCAGTTCATTGGCGCGGGTGCGATGTACTTCGAGTTCGAGGCGCTTGTCGGCAAGATGGGCAAGACGTAGCTCCTGATTTTGATCGAGTCCCAGCGTAATGGCGTCGGCCAGCTGTGGCGGCAGCTTGGCCAGCAGTGGCGGGAGGGCAGGATCAGCAGTCTGAAGTTTGAGGTCAGCAGTGATGCCGAAGAGCTCGTAATAGCGGTTCGCTGCCAGTGCGTAATCCCCCTCATTTTGCAGGCGTCGCGCTTTGGCGGCCGCGAGTTGGGCTTGCGACTGTAGAAGGTCGGTGGAAAATCCCATCCCGCCGGAGACGCGGATCTCCTCAAGTCCCGTCTGGCGGCGGATGTTCTCTTCGGATTGTTGCGAGAAGTTGAGCAGCTTCGCAGCGCGGTTAAGTTTGATCACTGCGGTGGCGCCATCAAGAATCAGGCGTTGCTGTAATTTTTGTAACGCCAGCTCCTGCTCCTGTAACCGCAGGCGGCTAATCTCTAGGGCTGTATTGGTGGCACCAAAGTCCCAGAGGAGTTGGGTGAGTTTGAGTTTGCTCTCGCTGGTGGCAACCGACCCATCATCCGCATGATTATTTTGCGAACCGCTGTTCAGGGTGAGATCAAGATTGGGATACCATTTTCCCAGTGCTGCTTTGGCACGCAGACTCTCGGCTTCAACTGCAGCGTTGGCGGCGATGATCTCTTCATTCTCAGTCAGCAGATTGGTCAGGAGATCGACCAGATCGGTCGGGGTCGTCGCCTGAAGTTGCGGTGAGAAGGTGAGTGCCAGCCAGAGAATGGGGGTGAGGCGCAGACGGGTCAGGCTACGCATTGATAACGACTCCAGGTGCGGCTGATTCTGGTGCTGACAGCTGTTTGGGGACGTGAGGCGCAGCCGCTTGGTTAAAGGGATCATTGAGCGGATCAGGATCGATACCGGCCTCTTTCAGTTTGTCAAATAGGGTGCGCCAGGTTTTAAGCTGGATCTCCAGCGCACCTTTGGGGGAGGGACACCAGTAGAAGACGCCATACTCCGCGACCCATTTGTTAACAACCGGCGTCACACAGTGGAGAAACGCCTTGGGCGGTTTGACATCATGAATCTTCTCAATACCTGCAAGGGCGTCGGTGAGAATTTTGCAGATGACTTTTGCATCATAGTGGGGGGAGAGGTGAATCCAGAGTTCCGTCCGCATAAACTCGGTGGAGTAGTTCAGCACCGTCGCATCTGCCATGGTGCCATTGGGAACGCTAATGATATTGTTTGATTTATTACGCAAACGCACACTGCGCCAGGTCATGTCTTCTACCACAACACTATCAAACTCATTCATCTTAATGGTGTCACCAATGCCGAAGGGACGTTCAATATTAATTAAGATACCGGAGAAGATGTTGGCAAGGTTACCCTGAAGCGCCATGCCGATAATCATGGCAAAGACGCCCCCAGTGGCTAGCAAGCTGGTGAGCGGCTGGTCAAGAACAAAGGCGACAATGCCAAAGAATGCGAAGATCATCACCAACACGGCGACCACCATGCGAATGACATTAGGTATCTTGCGCCCTGAACTGCGCTCCAACGGTTGCCAGAGAAAACGTTCAAGGGCAATAATCATCAGTATGGCAAAGATCACCCACCAAGTGACATCATAGACAAAGACAATCTGATCAATGAAAACCGTGGCCATATCGCGGGAAATCGCCATATTTATCAGTGTATTGCCAATTGAGATTAGAAGTAGCGGCCAGAAGATGACCCGGAAGAACCAGGAGGAGGTGAGCCAGAAGGTTCCTTTGAGATTTTTGTCGATGCTAAATGCCACCAAGCTGCCGACCAGACCAAAAACACCGATATAGACAAAAAACTCGGCCGGAATAAGGTCACGAGTGGTGATTTCGGCAGGGGAGATCATCATACCGAAATCGATGCGCGAGAAGGCGGGCTCCTGTGAACCATAACCGACATAGAGGGGGCTGCCAAAGCTGGAGCGGCTATAAATTGATTGTGACAGCCAGGCACGGTTAAGTTTAATGTCAAGACTGCTGTTTATTGCCTGCTGCTCACGAATCCGATCTCCGAGATTTTTCCCCTTAAGGAAGTTAAGCCCGAGGAGGTCAACAACGTAGACCACATTATTGCGATCAAGGTCACGATGACGAAAGGAGAGACCGGCTACTTCACTGCCGTAGTCACGGCGTACCTTGAGGAAGTTAAGGAAGAATTTTCCCTTAACGCGATAGCGCTTGAACTGAATGTCGCTGCTGCTGGAATCGACGGGTTCCCCGAGTTCAATGGGTTCCACGGCATTAAAGAACTCGATGGCGGCAGGATTGAAATTGCCTTTGTAACGGAACCAGATTGAGAAATCGATCTCCGCCTGATTGGTGGCTTTATCAATTTGACTAAGGTTGTGCAGCTCGATACCCGTGTAGATAACATTGGTTTTGTACATAAAGCGGTCATTGACGTAGAGCATCTTGCCCTGTTTCAGCTCTTCAAAATAGTTAACGTCACTATTGGACTTTATCGGTTGCAGCTGGGTCGGGGCAGCGATGATGTTGCGTCCATCGTAAACCCCTATCTGTACGGCTTGCTGTGCTTCACCATCCTGGTTAAAGAGGAGGGAACCAATGGTGGTCTCCTGCTGGTTTTGAGGCTCTTTCAGGGTGGCAAGATGACGACTGATACGCTGTTTAATTTCGGCTGCGGTGGGGATCTCTTCGGTCACGTTAATGGCATCCAGTAACAGCTTGGCGGCGCTATAACCGTAGGCTGCCATCCAGTCAGGATTATTGTGGTAGGTCGCCTGAAAACGGTCACTGAACTGTTGACCCAAGTCACCGGCCGTATCAAAGAGCATCGGGGCAGTGGTGATAATGCCATTGAGATACTTTTCTGGGTTCTGTTTATCTGCGGCAAATGCCTCGACCTGGCGGTTAAACCCTTCAGAGGCGATTATGCCGTTACCAACGATAAGGTTGCGAATACCAGCGTCACGCCCTTTGGCAACAAACATGGCTGCAGGACGAACCGATGTCGCGAGAAAAATAACCCCCAGATCCTGCTGATCTTTAATTTTGTTAATGAGGGTCTCAACGGCAATTTCTGGGTTATCGGCATCGATATTGAACTGGTAGAGAATTTTGGTGCCAAAGCGTGCGTAGACCTCTTCAAAACGGGTTGCCATTGCCAAGCCTGCTGGATTATCTTCGGCAATAATGGTGATAATTTTATGTCCCAGCACATTACGGGTGTAGTTGGCGAGAAAGCCGGTCTGAATATAGTCGTTAGTGACCAGTGAGTAGAAATCATCGCCTTCGCGTAACGCTTCCGGATTGACGGCGGTGGTACTAATAACCGCAATGTCGTGGAGTTTCAGGTTTGTAGCGGCCTTGGGGCTAATCGCAACGGGGGTACCGGCAATTGCCGCCAGCAGATTCGGATTGGATGCATAGATGTCATCCTGTTGATCGCTGCCAAGGGAGGGGAGGAGTTCAACCTTTTTCCCCTTAAGCGTTTTACTTTGGTTGAACTCGCTAAGGTAGAGGTTGACCCCCTGCTCAAGTGAAGCTAAGTGGCTGTTATCAGCCTCCTCTTTACTATTAAGCAGACCGATGTAGAGCGTCGACTGGTCGTCATCGCTAAACAGGGTTAAATAGACGGTTATCGAACCTAAAACACCGACCAGCGCAATAAATAGGACGATTAGCAGCAGGCCAACCTGACGGGTAATGATCACAAAGGACTCCTGAGATGGCAGAAGGGGGGTTAACAAAGGTCGGGTGATTATCCATCAACTGCAGATTGGGAGCAATGGCCATTCAGACAGATTACGCGGCGATAATCAGGCGTTACGGTGGTCGCCATTAAGCCGGTTTTTAAAAAAAGTGTTGCAAAAAAAATATTTTTATAGAGAGCTTTAATGGATGAGTTTAGCCGTTTGAAGCTATTGTGCACCATTATATTTAATATATTCTGGATAGTGAATAGGGATAAAACGTGGCAGTAAAAAAAGTGATCCAGGTCAAAAAAACTACTTGATTAAAGTTATTGCCTGCCTATACTAGCAGCGTGATTAGGGGTAGGTGAGATTAAGTAGTATATTGGTTTATGCTAATATTTAAACTGATACTACTTAAAGCGACCTCCATTAGTAATGTCTGATATAGTTCATACATGCAATAAAGCATTGCATGGTTGGGTAATACTATCTGATGTTGTACTGGTGTTGCTGCCAACCACTCTCCTCTCGTTTTCTCTGGCCGCCAGCTTGCCGACGGCTACTGTTCATGATTCAGACCACTACCACTGGAGGTATTAAGCCAACATGTCGAAAAAAATGCAAAGCTCGGTAGCGCCTAAAGAGCGCATTAACATCGTATACAGACCCGCAACTGGTGGCGCAAAGGCGCAAACCGAACTGCCGATGAAAATGGTGATTCTTGCGGATCTGACCAAGGCAGAGGATAGCCGTACCATTGAAGAGCGTAAGCCCATTGATATTGATGCCAATAATCTCGATGAGGTGATGGCCAGCCTGGGTATCAGTGCTAGTTTTACCGTGCCTAACCGGATTAACGGTAATGGTGATGATGAGTTTGAAGTTAAGCTTAGCTTTAACGAAATGGCTGACTTCTCTCCTGATAATATTGTTAATGCCGTTCCTGAGTTACGTCAGGTGATTGAACTGCGTGATGCGTTAAAAGCACTGCGTGGGCCGCTTGGCAATGCGCCACAAATGCGTCGTGCTATTCAGGAGATGGTCGCGAATGAGTCATCGCGTGCGCGCCTGAGCAGCGAACTTGGCCTTAAGTAAGGCTTCCCATTATAGTGGCTAACCGCTAAACCCTCATCCCCCGTAGATTTAAGGAAATATCATAATGAGTGAAACCGCAACTGTTGATAGCGCACTAGTCGGAGAGTTGATGGCCTATACGCGTCTCTCTGTGGAAGACGAAGGCTACAAGACCACCCGTACCGGTGTCGAGCTGCTGCTCGCCGAATTAATCAAAAGTGATCGCACCGACGAGCGTGCTGATAAACGTTATGTCGATGGCATGATTGCCGAGCTTGATGCCCGTTTGAGCGCGCAGATGGATGAAATTCTCCACCACCCCGATTTCCAGAGCCTTGAGGCAACCTGGCGTGGTGTTGAGTATCTGATTGATAACACTGACTTTAGAGAAAATATTAAAGTACAGGTTATTCCAACCTCCAAAGAAAATTTGCTGGACGATTTTGAGGATGCCCCAGACTTCACTAAGTCGGGTCTCTATCGCCATATGTACACTGAAGAGTTTGGTCAGTTTGGTGGTCTGCCGGTCGGCGCGGTGATTACCGACTATCTCGTAACTCACAACGGCCCTGATGTGAAACTGATGCAACATCTTGCCTCCTTGGGATCGATGATTCATGCACCGGTTATTCTGAATGCCGCCCCGCAATTCTTCGGTATTGAGAGCTACGCTGAAATGCCGGTTCTTAAAGAGCTGCAGTCGATTGTCGATAGCCCAAATTATGCCCGCTGGAACGGTTTCCGTGAGGCAGATAACTCACGCAACATTGGCTTAACCATGCCTCGGATGATGATTCGTGAGCCCTATAGCCTCGATAATCCAGTGAAAAGCTTTAACTATGAAGAGACGACCGGTACCAATCTGAATAACTACCTCTGGGGCAGCGCCTCATTTGCCTTTGGTGCAGGTATTAACGACAGCTTTGCACAGTATCGCTGGTGTCCGAATATCATTGGTCCTACCAGTGGTGGTGGCGTTAGTGATATGGATATTAATGTTGTTGAGCAGGATGGTCAGGAGATCGTTGTCGGTCCGATTGAGACAACAATTTCTGATCGTCGCGAATATGAGCTCTCAGAAATGGGCTTTATTCCGCTAGTGCTGAAAAAGGGGACCAATCAGTCTGCTTTCTTCTCCGCTAATAGTGTGCAAAAACCACTCTTCTTTGGTAACGATGAAGAGGGCAAGCAGGCCGAGCTGAACTATCGTCTTGGCACACAACTTCCTTACCTCTTTATTATCAACCGTCTTGCGCACTACATTAAAGTGCTGCAACGTGAGAATCTGGGGAGTTGGAAGAGTCGTGGCGAGCTGGAAGGCGAGCTTAACAAATGGTTGCGCCAATATGTGGCAGATCAGGAGAACCCCTCACCGGCAACCCGTGCCCAACGTCCACTGCGTAAGGCAACCCTGAAGGTCTCTGATGTTCCTGGTGAAGTAGGTTGGTATAGTGTCCAACTCGAAGTCACCCCTCACTTTAAGTATATGGGTGCCAGCTTCACACTGAATCTGACATCTACCCTTGATGCTGCTTAAACAAACTTTTATAACCTAGGAGAACAGAACGATGTCAACTGAGATCTATTTAGAAATTGAAGATGCCGAAGGCAATCTTCTGACCGAAGCGGCCTCTTCCAAAGAGTCTATTGGTGCCTATTATAAAGAGGCTCATGCCGATGCCATTAGCGTATTTGCCCTTGAGCATCGGGTTATGCTGCCAACCGATAATCGCGTCGGCGCCATTACCAGTAACCGTCGTCATGAAGGTTTGACGATTACCAAAATGATTGATAAATCTTCGCCACTGCTGTTTAACCTGATGGGTAAGCCAACTGAGCTGACCTGCTCCTTTGAGTTCTATCGTAGTTCCGATATTACCAACGAAGGCGAGCCAGAGCTTTTCTACACCATCGAGCTTGAAGAGGCAAAAATTATCGCACTGCGTACCGTCTCTCCAAACCGTATGCTGCCGGAAAACGACCATCTTGTTGCCTATGAAGAGGTGACTTTCACCTATGGTAGTATTACTTGGGAGCATCCTGTAGGCTCGACCAATGCCCTTGACAAGTGGGCGGGTGAGTAATCCTTATGGGATGTAGTGGCATCACGTTAATAACTCATGCTTTTAGGGGTGAGTAGTGACAAGGCAAGTTTGGCGCAATCTAAAGCTCTGCTTTGTTACGGTGCTACTGCTTCCGCTAGGGTTGCAGGGGTGTATACCTGAACCAGCGACCAAGGGGGTCATCGATGAGACCCCCTTCGGTCCGGTCGCCCAACAACCGCTTACTCTCTATCGTCCGGAGCCGGTAAAAGATAGTCTGCCGCAAACGCTCTGGGTTTATGAAGAGAAGGCAATCACCCTAAGGCTGACTGCTGCAGAGTTAATGAACTACTACGACGGTCAACCGCATACGCTTTATGTGGGACTGTTTCAGATTAAGAGCCCTGCTGACTTTAAAAAGATAGCCCTGACCAAAACTGGTATGCAGGAGCTGTTGTCGAGTCAGGGTGGCCCCGAAAGTGGTGATGCTGCGGCATCAGTGTTGTATAGCGAGAGGCTGCTGTTACAGCCGGCGACAGATAAGGTAGTGGTTCTTGACAGAGTCGATCAGGCGCGTTATCTGGCGATTATTGCCGGTTATGCAGATTTGAATGACAAAAAGACCGTGCGAATTATCCCTTTTCAGGGGATGCAGGAGCCACGAACCAATCTTATCGATCTTATGGGTGATCCGGTGATACGCACGGCAATTATGAAGATTTGGGTCAATTTTGGCCAAGAAGGGGTAGAGGATATCTACGTTCGGACTGAATAGTCGGGGCGTTGGCGTGAGATGCGCTATCCCTTTTAACACTATCTGCTCAGTTTTTTGATAAAAAACTTACTGGAATAAGGATTTAATGGTTATGTTGCTTAAGGTGTCGGAGGCGTAAATGAGTTTTGAACGTCCGCTTTACTGGAAACAGGGTATGTTTTTACAACCTCACCATTTTCAGTATCTTGATCAACATCACTATCAGCGAAATGCCAGCCTGTTGGCGATGCAGCAGCCCTATAGCTGGGGTTTTAGTCGTTTGACGATTAATAGCGAGTCACTGGCTAATCTCAGTTTTGAAATTAATAAATTTGAAGCGGTTATGCCCGATGGCAGTTATCTCTGTTATCCGGGTAACGCATTGGTGGCGGCGCGTAATCTTGATGCGCTGTGGAGCGATAAAGGGCAGCCGTTGCAGCTCTATCTGGTGATGCAAAAATGGAGCCGTAACGGTTCAAGTGTGACCAGTAGTGAGGATCTGGCAGGAAATCAGCGCTATGGTTATTTTAGTGATCAGAATCTGACGGATATTTTTGCCGGCGGTAATGCGATTGATGCCGAGACCCTGCAGTATCGTTTAATGGTCGTGACGGCAGCTGAACTTGAGCGTCATAGTAACGCTGTGTCAATGCCCGTGGCGCGGGTCATGCAGGGTGATGAGACCTATGTGCTCGATCCCGATTTTGCGCCCCCGGTGGTTGCTATCGGTGCCTGTGATGCGCTACTCGCATCGGTGCGTGCGGTTAAAGAGGATGTGGTTCGCCGCGCCGCGATGCTTGAGGAGTATAAGGGTGAAGCGGCAGGCGGTGCAGGCTTGGGGCAAAAAGCGTTACGTTATCGGTTGGCGCTGCAGGTGCTAAGTCGTTACGGACTCTGGTTACAACATATGAGTAATACAGTTGAGGCGCATCCGTGGGATATCTACGCCATCTATACGCAGTTGCTGGGTGAGCTAAGTACTTTCTCGATGGAGTACAACGCCCTGGCTGAGCGCAGTGGGATTGAAGCGCAGCCTCTGAAATATCGGCACCATGAGTTGGGTGAAACTTTTCGTGATGCGCGTCGCCTGATTACCCATCTGCTCAATGGTATTAGTGTGCGTCCCGATCTGCTGGTGGAGCTTAAGCCGGGTGCTGATCGCATCTTTAGTCAGGCGATACCGGATCGTTTCTTCTCCGGAAATAACCGCTTCTTTCTGGTGCTTAAAACCCACGCAAAATTTGAAGGCCTGCTTAATGGATTTTTGCAGTACGCAAAAATCGGATCACTACAGAGCGTCGAGGAGATGTTGCAACGTGCTCTGCCCGGGGTGACGGCGCACTATGTGACGGTGCATCCTGAGGGACTGCCCCGCTTCCCGGATGCCGTCTATTTCCAACTTGACAGTAACTGTGATGAGTGGGTGTCGGTGCGTGACAGACGTAACTTGGCGCTTGCCTGGCAAGAGGCACCGGCGGATGTTAAGGTCGAACTGATAGTCATGGGTGGAGGTTAACGGCGTGAAGCTGATCGATGCCTTTCTTCCCCTGCTCGCTTACGTTAATCGGTTTCGCGAAAATCCAGCTCTGCTGGAGAGTTTGAGTTGCGAAGCGGTTAAAACTGAAATTGAGCGTATGCTGGTAAAAAGTAGCCAGAGTGCCAGTGCCTATGGCTATAAAGATGAGCAGTATGAGTGCGCCAAGTTCGCAATCGTCGTCTATATAGATGAGACGCTACTCTCCTTTAGCTGGGCAGGGCGTAGTGACTGGCTGCGTGAGATGTTGCAAAAAGTTCATTTTGACAGTGCCAACGGCGGAGCCGCTTTTTACCAGCGCCTTGACAGCTTTAACCCAGTAAACCCTGCAGAAAAAGATATTCGTGAAGTATTCTTCTATGTGCTCTGTCTCGGTTTTAAGGGGCGCTTCTATCGTCAGGAAGATCAGGTGCAGCGCCAGCAGTTAATGCAGACCTCCTATGCCATGTTATATGACAAAAGTGCGCTGGAAGGTGAACAGATATTTACCACCGCCTATGGTGATCCGGTGATCAGTAAGCAGATAAGCCGCACGATAAACCTTGATACAGTGGTATTTGGTCTACCGTTAATCGTCATGACCGCACTCTTTTTTGTCGGCAAGAATGAGATTCTTGCGATGACCAAAAAGATTGTGATGATGTTCTAGTTGCTGCCTGTTAGAGAAATAAAGCGACCCTTAATATGATAAAAGCCTTTTTCAAATTTCTTCTCTTTCTCCTCATCTGGGCGCTGATTGCCGGAATCGTTATCGGTCCGAGCTTTTTGCTTGAGTCCTATAGCACGGAGTTGGGAATAAAAATATTTGCCGGTATCTTCTTCACCTGGCTGACATTTGCCATTGTACGAAAAATATATCGTCGCTATCAGGCAAAAAAGCGGGTAGAAAAACTGATCTCAGTGGAAGATGGGGTAAAAGAGCCATCGGCATTTGCCCTGCGCTTCGGTTTTGGCGCAACGACCTCCCTTGAGGATCGTTTTAAGAAGATTCAGGACTTCATCAGTAAAAGCCACCTTAAGGATCAGGGTGATGCCAACTATCTGTTGCCGTGGTATCTGATTGTTGGCGCAAATGACAGTGATCGGCCACGCATCTACCGCCAAGCCGATCTGACCGAGACAGTGGTTGATATTAAAAATATCAGCAGTCACGGTAATAGTTTTGACTGGTATCTGACAAATCAGATGGTGCTGGTTGACGGGCCGGAAAAGGTATTTAATCAGGAGAGCAAGCAGTCGACGCCCGAATGGCTTAATTTTGCCCGTATCTTAAGAAAACGGCGTAGTAAAGAGTGCCTCAATGGTATTGTGGTGGTGCTCGATATTGATTTACTGCAGAGTGAAGATCGCAATGCCCTGCGTGATCTAGGTAGACGCTGGCGCCGTCAGATTGATGATTTAATGCGCATTACCACCATGCGCTTGCCGATCTACCTCGTGGTGAATGGTGTTGATAAGCTCCAGGGTGCTGAGTCATGGTGGAGCTGTATGACTGAGACGCAGCGCCGTCAGGCATTTGGTACGCTTATTGACGATGAGCGTTCAGATGGTCGGGCACTGACAGCAGCGCTTGACTCAATTCTGTTGCAACTTAAACGCCACCAACTTGATCTGCTCTATGGCAATCAGGGTGATAGTGATCTGCTGCTCTTTCCCGGGCAAATTGCCGCAATTGCCGACTCTCTTAACGCCTTTGGCGAGACTCTTTTTGAGTACAGTACCTATCATGGCAGTTTGGCACCCAGCGGCCTATTCATGGTCGGTGAGAGCCATAAAGCAGAGCCGGGGTTAACTGCTCATGCTGCGGATCTCTTTGAGCAGGTGCTCCCTTCACAGCGTGGTCATATTGAACTTCTGGAAAGCGCTCTTAAAAAGGAGCGCAACCTGCGTCTTCTCTGGCGCGGTGCTTGGGCTACGCTGCTGCTGCTGTTTGCGCTCGGGTTTTACTATAACTACAGTGAGAATATTGGCTATCTGCGTGATATAACAGATACCAACTCGGGTAGTTTTATGAAGGTGAACGATTATGGCGGTCGGGTTGAAACGCTGGAGCGGATACGCATCCTGATTATTAACATTGATGAGACGATTAACGGTTGGTACCTGCCTTGGCTCTATCATTATGAGAAGGCGGATTTAGTTAAGTCGCTGCGCGAGATCTACGTTAAACGGTTTTACGAAGAGATCGGTAAAGATGAAGACAGTATGCTCTTTGCCGCCATCGACTCGCGTAAGGGGACAAAAAATATTCGTCATCGTGAGCTTGGCGAACTTGTCACCATTCTCTCGGGGCGTATTGCGCAACTGGAGGCCTACACTGAAGGGGCGGGTGCAGATGATCTCGAGATCCTCTTTAATGCGCCCTATAACAGCGCCCGCTGGTTACTGGATGGCTCCCTGAATGATGTTCAGGTGACTAACTATAATCTGCTCTATATCTACTATCTGGTCTGGCGTAATGACTTGGCGCAGAGCAAGGCAGAACTGGTGCGCCTAAAAGAGAGCGTTGATGCGCTGATGCTTGCCTCTGGCGAGCATCTCGATTGGCTCATCGAGTGGGCCAATCTGGAGCTGCGTGGCGGTGAAGTGTTATTAAAGGATTTCTGGCCAGGGAGTGGTCGCTTTCCCGAAGAGGTGGTGGTTAAACCCGCCTACACTATTGTAGGGAAAACGTTAATAGATGACCTGCTTGAGCAGGTTCAGCATCGCGAACCGATTGCCGAGGGGGTCGTCGAGCAGATCGCCCGATTTCGCAAACGCTATGAACAGCAATATATTGATGCCTGGGGCAATTTTCTTGCCCGCTTTGATGAGGGCATCGGTGGACTGCGTGGGCGACGAGAGTGGTTAGAGAGTGTCGAAACACTAGCAAGAGGGGGAAACCCCTTTTTTTCTGTGCTTGAAGAGAGTTACGAACAGCTTTTACCCTGGATTGATGCGGGCAACCCAAATGAGTGGTTAGCCATGCTCTCCTACTATCAGAACATGAAGATCTACAGCCCTCACCAATCATTGCTTCCGCCTCTTTAAATTTAGGCACCCCCTGCAACGAGGCAAGGACATTATCCTTCCAATACTCGTCAAGATAACAGGAGGTTTCATTCAGCATATAGGCAAAGACCAGCTCCACCGAACCGGCATAAATTCCCCAAAATGGCTCGGTCGCACGATTACGCTTGCCGACCAGTACCTGCAACTGCCGCACCGCCTCAAAGGCGCGTGCCTCCGGTCCGGTGCCCACCCCCGGATTGTCGGGATTTTGAAAAAGGTTAGTCATACCGAGATGTGAAACGGTACGAATTTCCGAGTTTACCGAAACATCCTTCAGTGCACTAACGTAGTCGCCAAGAAGCTTGCCCGCCTGCTCCAGCGCGATATCGCGCTCCTCCTCACTGCCGGCGCCACCGCCAACACACTGCCAGAGGTGAGCGATGCCCGTTGCAGCGAGAGATGCGAAATGAGATACCAGAGCAGCTGGCTATTATCGGCCACCGGTCGCGCCCCTTTGGGCGGCGGCAGGTTGGTAAACGTCACCC